>JBAYLJ010000166.1:0-3235 GCA_041664145.1 Candidatus Omnitrophota bacterium
CCGGTGAGAATAATAATAGGGGCATCCTTGGCCCGGGCCTTCACTTTTACAAAGGTATCAAATCCTTTTGAATCTGGCAGATGAAGGTCCATCAAAATAACATCAAAATGTTCCTGCCCTTCATAGTCCAAGGCTTTAGCTAAATTTTCAGCCCATTTGACATCGAAAGACGGTTTTTCCACCATCTTAAACATCTTTTGATAAAGATCGGCTGCTAAAGCATCATCCTCAATAATAAGCGCTTTAATGTTTTCTGTTTCCATGATCTTTACCCCCTTTACCAAAAATAAAAACAACAACGTACTTTATTTTTCGTGAAGTCTCATTTTACCTCATGCGCTTTTAAAACTTCCTCTATTTTATTTTTTAAAAACAAAAGATCGACTGGTTTCTGAAGATAAAGATCGTACGGGATCTGCGCGCCTGTAGATATCATCGGAAGGCCGGCAAAAGCTGTGAGCAAAATAACCGGAATAGCAGAGGTGCTCTGATCCCCTTTAAGTTTCTTTAAGACATTAAATCCATCATATTTTCCTGCCATCGCAATATCTAAGAGAATAAGATGAGGCTTGTTTTCTTGAGCAGCCGCAAGGCCAGCATCTCCGCTTAGGGCAAGGTTCACCTCAAAATCGCCCATGGTTTCCAAGCCTCGCTTTACAAGGCTACAGATACGTTCTTCGTCATCGATAATAAGTATTTTCTTTTTTTCTTCCATTTCTTCCCCTCTTGTTTTTTAACCACTACGCTTTACCCCCCCCCAGAGGTAACAGGATCGTAACCGTAGTGCCTTGGTTGACTTGACTCTCAAACCTTAATTCTCCATTATGCGCCTTGACGATACCATAACAGATCAGCAGTCCTAATCCCGTACCCTTTTCTTTCGTTGTAAAAAAAGGTTCATATATTTTTTGCTTGACCTCTTCAGGCATCCCCGAGCCAGTGTCTTTAAAATCAATGCGCACACGCTCCCCCTCCAATGATGTCGCAATGGTCATCACTCCGCCTTGAGCCATAGCGTCTTTAGCATTATTCATAAGATTCATGAACACTTCTTGGATCAGCTGTTCATCCATGGGAACAAGAGGCAATGCGTCCTGATACTCTCTTTTGATCTCTACGTTAGAAAGCTTTAAAAAATGTTCTGAAATGCCCAACACAGCCTCTATGCTCTTATTGATATCCACAAGCCTTACTTCACCTTTACTAGGCTTGGAAAATTTAAGAAGTCGCTGGATGATCGTTTTTGCCCTTTGACATTCTTCAATAACAATATTTAAGTTCTTCTTAACATCATCACTAACAGACTTTTGCATCAAAGAAATTTGCGCATTGCCGGAGATGATCATCAAAGGATTGTTCACCTCATGAGCAATTTCAGCGATCAGTTTCCCCAGTGACGCCAGCTTTTCAGACTGGATGAGCATCTTCTGCGCGTTCCCTAATTCGACGATATGTTTTTCTAGCTTTTCCCTGATATCATTATTGTCATCTAGCATGCTGATCAAAACTTCGCGCGCCTTTAACGCTTCTCTTAAGGACCGCTCCAATTCCTTTGCCTGCTCTTCAACCTTTTTTTCCGCCTTCGCGCGCTCGGCGATCTCTTTATTAAGATTCTCAACAGACGTTGTTGATTGTTTCAAGCTCAAGGTCATATCGTCAAAGGCCCGCGAGAGCTGTCCAATTTCATCCTTAGTCTTCATGCCGACCTTATGATCCAAATTTCCTTGGGCGATGATCTCCGTTCCTTGATGCAACTGATGAATCGGCTCGGAAATAGACTTTGCGACAGCTAAGACCGTTAAGATGATTGAAAAAAAAGTTACCAAAAAAACAACAGTCAATAATCTCTGAAGTTTATTAACAGGTAAAAAGGCCTCTTCAACGTCAAGCTTTGTAACTAATCCCCATCCTAGAAGCGGCATCGGCCGCCATGCGGATAAAACTTTCTTACCGCGGTAATCGATCATGATCCCCGAACCGCTTTCTCCTAAGGCTACTTTTTGAGCGGGAATAGCCTCAGAAGACCCAAGGGTTATTGTTTTATTAAGAATAGCCTTGGGGTCATATTTAAGAGGGCTCAAGAACATAACCTTGTTGTCTGCTATTTTCCCAATCAGCAGCGTTTCCCAACTTTCGCCTAAGGCAAGGTTATCATTGATAAGCTCATACACAAAACCCATATTTGCCTCGACAGCAACAAACCCGACACTTTTCCCTGCCTCATCATAAACCAAGCCCGCCAAATAAATAGTAATGGGATGCACAGGATGACCCGTCTTGCGGATATTCCCAATATAAATACCATCCTTCGTTTTCTCAACAATTCCCTCTTTATCCAATATCACTTGATTAAGTTCCTGCGCATGTGCAGGATTAAAAACATAAATGACCTTACCGTCTTTGTTGGCCAACATAATGTCAACATAGCGATATGCTTTCTGAATAACAGCAAGACGTTCATCAAGCGCCTTCTTGGCCTGCGCATAAGAAGGGTTCGATGGGTCTAGGCTGAATTGATCTAAAACGGAAAAAATTGTTTTAAATATGTCACGATGTCCCAGCGCGATCACATCAGCCTTTCGTTCTGTAAAAAAAGCGGTGGCCTGCTCCACCTCTTCGTTGGTAATGCTTTCGATCTTAGATAAGATCTCATGCTCCAGGCTATTCTTAGCGTTATAAAAAGTAATACGCCCGACAAAAAGAATCGGAATAAGAGTTAATGCCAAGAAAATAATGATCAGCTTGATGTAAATGCGCATATTTTATTTAAACTTTTCTGCTAAAGCGATCCCCCATCCCCACAGAACAAAAAGAATGGCCGTATGACAAGCCATGGCACTAGACTTACCCGCAACCATAAAATAAAGTAACGGCTGGTTAAGGATATACCCAACAACAGCCGTAAAGCCGATCAGGCTTACCATCAATCCCAACACGAACAATACATGATAAAGCCTGCGGTTAAAGAAAGAGGCTGCGATCCCTGCTAGGCCCATGAACACAAAGATGATCATGGTCGCCACAGATGGCCTCCCCGGAACGACGCTGCCAACAGCCTGCAATGACTCTTTAACGAACATCTCTTCAACGCCAACATTAATACCAATGATCGTTGAACCGAGTAAGCTTGCCATCAAAAGAAAGATCACCATGCTTGATATGGGCAGGATCATAAGCGCGACACAGCGGTCCTGCCTATGGTAGCGCGTAATATAATAAAGGATAACACCGCTAA
>JBAYLJ010000167.1:0-3213 GCA_041664145.1 Candidatus Omnitrophota bacterium
ATCGGCATAGAATGTCCGTTATCTTAAAAGATTTTCGTTAACAACAACGCTTGTTTTACTCTTCAAATCTTCAATATAATCAGCAACAACTCCTTGCCTTTTCATGCCTAAAACATATTGCTTAAGCTGTTCATATTCTTCGGGCTTAGCTTTAATGGCTTCGAGCTTTTCCATGTCTCCGCCTCTTTGCTCCTCAAGCTTAATAATATAATAACCTTTTTTTCCTTTAAAGACGCTGCTTGTTTGCCCTGGCTCAAGCGTCAAAACAACATTGCCAACTTGCGGATCTTCAAAGTTTGCAGCAAAACCTGCATCTCCACCCTGAGCAGCTGTTTCGCTTATTGAGTTACCACGAGCTGTTTCCGCAAAATCAGCTCCCTGTAAAATACTGACCAAGAGTTCTTTAGCCTTTGCTTCATCCGTAACAACAAGTTCTCGGATATGCCACTCAACCGGCTGGGTAAAAAGATCCGCATTTTCTTTATCTTTATAAAAATCCTCAACATCCTTATCTGTTACTTGAATATTTTCTACCAGTCCTTTGGCGAGTTGCTGTACGACAAGCGTCTTACGGTATTCATTAATAGCGTTCACAACGTCTTTATTTTTATCCAATCCTTTTTGCTCAGCTTCTTTGATAAGAAGCTGCTGACGGATAAGTTCATCTAAAATAGCTTGCTTATTCTTAATATCTTTGTCATCAAAATCCCCCATAGCTGTTTTAAGCTGGGCGACTTTTTCGTTAAATTCTTGAAGGGTAAGGGTCCAATTATCAATTTTCACTAAAACATCTTTACCGATAGCTGTTCCCTGCGAGGCTTGTGTCGTGGACGATTCTGTTTTGACAGCGCCTGAAGCATTTTTCTTTTTCATGGAGGGAAAGTAATCACCCAAAAAAGAAAGCTTGTCGCAACCTACGCAAACAAGACTCAGAGCCAAAGTAAAACCCATAAGAAATTTATAACCATTCTTTGCCGATATCATTTTTTCCTCCTTGTATTAAGCGTAACTATGTATTTTGATTAGAATATTTTTATTATAAACAGAGAACTATTGAAAAACAAGGGTTTTCTCGATTATTTCAAACAAAAAACAAGATATTAAAAATAAAATCGGGCATACATAAAACTTTAAAAAACTAATGAGGACAAATGGCGCATCCTGCTTCTTGGCTACAGCAGTCTATGCCTGGATGCCAGCTGGCCTGGCAATCTATACCAGCCTCAAGATTTGCGGTTTCCGCACAATCCTCTACTACCCAACAAGGCTGATTGGGGTCACCACTAGAATACCATCTTTGAACCCATGTACAATCTAATTGCCCATTATTCATTTCACAATCGCTAGGATTGTCCTCAAAATCTTCACATGTTGGCGGCGGTGGTGGCGGTGGACCTCCGGGGATCTCCCACGGCTCAAGGACAACGCTTGGATTACTTTGTGCCTGACTTGCAGCATTTTCCCAAGACCGCATATAAGCATTAACGCTGCGGATCACGTAGGGCCCCATGATAACAACTCCTGCTAAAACCAAGATAATGATCATCATGAATTCTAAAGTGGATTGGGCACGAAAAGGTTTTTTCATTATATCTCCTTAAACCAAGTATAGCTTTTTTTCTTTCTTAATACAAAAGTTATTGTCTGCTTTTAAGATCTTTGATCAAGCGTTCTAATTTTAAAAAATTTTCATTAAATACGATCTCCTTGCTGTCCACACTGTCCACAGGAAGGTTGTCCTTCTTAACGGGCACAGATCCGGCTTGCAGATCAGCTGTTAAAAGAACATTTTTTAGATTCTTTAGCTCCTTATCCATTGCAGCGCTTGCCGGTGGCTCTTTGGCGGGAACCGCTTGATCAGCCCCTTGCTGCAGCTCTTTTAAAACATTTTCAATACTTGCTTCACTAGAATGATCGTCCATGGTTCCTGCTTTTAAAAAGCTTGTTGCGCCTGCTCTTTTTCTTCTAAAAGCTCTGTGAGCGTTACTCTGATTTTCTCTTTGGCAAAAATAGATAAAGGAATGCTTTGCACAATACGCCACTGTTTTCCATTGCTGACAACAGGAAAGCTAAACATCATCCCTTTAGGAATACCATAGCTTCCATCAGAGGAAACAGCCACAGAAAAGAATTCCCCTCGCGGGGTTGAGGTCACCAGTCTTTTAACGGTTTGTACAACACCCTCGGCAGCTGAGGCTGCTGAAGACTTTCCGCGAGCAACAAGAATTTCTGCTCCGCGTTTTTGAATTTTTTCAATAAAGGATGTTTGCAACCATTGCTCGTCGGTAATGACAGCCGTTAATGGTTTACGTCCGATCTTGGCATTATAAAAATCCGGATACTGCGTGGACGAATGATTTCCCCAAATAGCTAGCCTTTTAATATCCCAGAGGTTGACTCCTGCCTTTTGCGCCAACTGAAAGACCGCGCGGTTTTGATCCAGCATGGTCATGGCAAAAAAGTTTTCCGCCGGAATATTTTTACAAACACTTTTAGCGATCAAAGCGTTTGTATTGCAAGGGTTTCCGACAACCAAGACCCTGCAACTCTTTTTTGCATAGGTATCAAGCGCCCTGCCTTGTTCAATAAAAATTCTACCATTAATGGCTAAAAGTTCTTTACGTTCCATGCCGGCTTTACGAGGAACGCTTCCGACTAAAAGTGCCCAATCAACATCTTCAAAGGCCTCGCTTAAGACAGAAGTTGTTTTGACAGACTTTAAAAGAGGAAAGGCCCCATCTTCAAGCTCCATCACCACGCCCGCAAGAGCGGGCAAGGCTTGGGGCAACTCTAAAAGATTTAATTCAATTTCTGCTTTTGATCCAAACATTTCTCCAGCCGCGATGCGAAACAAAAGCGCATAGCCAATTTGCCCTGCGGCCCCGGTCATTGCTATTTTTATTCTTTTTCTCACCGCACACTCCTTCTAACTTTGTGTTTCGGGAACCGGAAACGGAAAAACCTGTTGCGTTAAAAAAGAAACAGCAGATTCCATGGTTTGTTCCGCTTTACGACCAAGCGCTTCCTGTGTATTAAACGCATTATGAGGCGTAAAAATAACATTAGGATGATCTTTAAGCTCTAACGCGACCTTTATGTTTTCGTCGGGATCATCCTTTTTATCTGAACGAAGCCAGCGCGCAAGGGCTTCTTCATCATCATAAACATCCAGGCCTACAGCCCCTAAAATTTGTTCATCTAAAAGACGCTTCA
>JBAYLJ010000168.1:0-3190 GCA_041664145.1 Candidatus Omnitrophota bacterium
AGACCAAAAGGAAACAGACCTTACGATCGATTATCGTTTTAGCGGAAAGCTCAAGAATTTATCTTTACGCCTCAGGGCGGCTTCTGTAGAAAATTCTTTAAGCGCCGGAGATGCGGATTATAAAGATTATCGGGCTATTCTCAAGTATAGCTTTTAAAAAAAAGGGATGGTTCTAACTAGGAGGAAAACATGGGTAGAGGCAAGCGGGGATTATTTCTTTTGGTGATGATCATGGTTATTGCTGGAACAGTTTTTTCTTACGCAGAAGAAACAAAGGTCTCAGGCGTTCCTTTTGAGATCCCGGCTTTGCCTAATGTTACTATTGTTGCGACCGGCGGTACGATCGCGGAAGCAACGGACCCTAAAACAGGAGCTGCCATTCCTACCCTTGATGGGAAGACCCTCATTGCCGCAGTCCCGGGATTGTCAAAGATCGCGAATATCGACGTAGTGAACTTTTCAAATATCGACAGCTCTCAGATGACGCCTGATATGTGGGCAAGCCTGAGCAAGAAAGTTGATGAGGTGTTGAAAGATCCTAAGGTCGTAGGCGTGGTCGTCACGCATGGGACAGATTCCATCGCCGAAGGTGCATATTTTCTGGAATTAACACTTGTCAGCAGGAAACCCGTTGTTTTTGTCGGGGCGATGCGCGACGCGACAGACCTTTCCGCGGATGGCCCGGCGAATATTTTGAATGCCGTTACCCAAGCCTGTTCAAAAGAAGCGCAAGGCTGGGGGGTGACCGTGACCTTGAATCAATATATTTCTTCTGCTCGTGACGTCCGGAAAACGCAGACGACGAATGTCCAGACGTTTGATGCCGGAGAAAAAGGGTATCTGGGATATATTTGCATGGGGAAAGTTCATCGCTACAACGCGTCTCCGCGCAAGCAAAAATTTCCTTTGCCGGAGAAGTTGCCAAATGTATTCCTTATTTCTGAATACGCGGGAACCGACGGCAGCCTTGTCCGCTATGCGGTGGATAACGGTGCCCAGGGGATCGTCGTGGAAGGCGTTGGTGCGGGAAATGTTAATGCCAAAACCTATGAAGCGATCAAGTATGCCTTAGCAAAGAAAATACCCGTCGTGGTGACCAGCCGGGTTTACCATGGGGCTGTTTACCCGATCTATGGGGACGAAGGCGGCGGCGAAACTCTTGAAAAGGACGGCGTTATCCTCGGTGGCGATCTGACGTCCTCTAAGGCGCGCCTTTTATTGATGCTGGCGATACCTCATGTTCAAGGGGACGTGGGCCAACTAAAGAAAATATTTAGATAACAAGACAACAAAGGAGAGAGAAATGAAAGCATCTGAGGAAAAGAAGTATGAGTCTTTAAGCCCTTTTGAAGTCAAGGACAAGTTGATCAAGATCGCCAAGACGCACCATGACCGCGCGATGCTAAACGCCGGAAGAGGAAATCCTAACTGGGTGGCCACCACGCCGCGCTCAGGTTTTTTTCAATTAGGCATATTTGCGCTGGAAGAATCACTACGTGTTGTTGATGTCCCTGTGATCGGCGGCGCTCCGGAAAAAAAAGGCGTTTCTGGAAGGTTCGAGAAGTTTTGCGAAAAAAATCAGGATGTCCCCGGGATAAAATTCCTGCAGAGGGCCTATGCTTACGTTCGTGATGAGCTCAAGATAGATCCAGATGAATTTCTTTTTGAAATGGTTGACGCGATCGTTGGCGATCATTATCCGGAGCCGGACAGGATGCTGGTCAATTGTGAAAAGATCGTACACCAATACCTCGAGCAAGAGATGTGCGACGGCAATCCGCCTGCGGAGAAATTTGATCTTTTCGCGACAGAAGGCGGGACGGCGGCCATGGACTATATTTTTACAAGCCTCATGGAGAACAAATTGCTGCATAAAGGGGACAAGATCGCCCTTGGCGTTCCGATCTTTACCCCTTATTTAGAGATCCCGCATCTTAATGATTATGAGTTCGTCGAGGTCGAGATCAAGCAGGGCGAAGATCTCTATTGGCAATTCCCGGATTCCGAGATCGAAAAACTGGCCGATCCGTCGGTCAAGGCGTTCTATCTTGTCAATCCCGCCAATCCCACGTCGGTAGCGATCAAGCCCGAGACGCTCGAGAAGATCGCGCATCTTGTCCGGACAAAGAGAAAGGACCTGATCCTTCTGACCGATGACGTCTACGGGACTTTTGTTAACGGGTTTCGGTCGCTTGCGTCGATCCTCCCGGAGAACACGATCCTGGTTTATTCGTATTCAAAATATTTTGGGGCCACGGGTTGGCGCCTTGGCGTTATCGGGATTTCCCGCAATAACATTTTTGATAAAAAGATCGCGGCGATGCCTGAGAAAGACAGGAAAGAACTCCACGAGCGCTATCACACCGTCGTGCTTAATCCGGATAAAATGAAGTTTATTGACAGGATGGTGGCCGATAGCCGCTCGGTGGCTCTTCACCATACCGCCGGCCTTTCGACGCCGCAGCAGGTGCAGATGGTTCTCTTTTCGCTTTTCTGTCTTCTGGATACAAAGCAGGAATATAAAAGAGTCACGCAGTATATTGTCGCTCATCGCTTCAAGACATTGTATGACAATGTCGGTATCCCCGCGCCGGAAGACAAAAGTGACGCGCATTATTATACGACCATTGACATCCCGAAACTTGCCGCGCAGCGCTACGGAAAGGAATTTGCCCAATATTTGGTCAAGAGTTATGAGCCGATCGATTTTGTTGTTAAGCTTGCCGAGCGAAAGTCCGTTGTCTTGATGGATGGAGGCGGATTTGACGGCCCCAACATGTCTGTGCGTGTCTCTCTGGCCAATCTGCCGAACGCAACATACGGGGAGATCGGCAAAGGGATCACCGAATTGCTGGAAGAATATCATCGTCACTGGGAATTAAAAAAGGCAAAGGGATAATCTTAATTTTTATTTAGGGAGGTGATCATGTTTAGCACGCTATTAGGGATATTACGCGCGAATCCTCAGATCATTGTTTTTCTCGCGCTCGCGCTGGGGTATGCGGCGGGAAAAATAAAATACCGTGGTTTTGGCTTAGGCAGCACGACCTGCGTCTTGCTTGTGGCGATCGTTCTTGGCCAGATAGGCGTGACGGTGCCGGATATGCTCAAGACCATCAGCTTTGCTTTATTTACATTTTGTATCGGCTATAAGGTCGGGCCGCAGTTTTTTGGCGCGCTCAGAAAAGAG
>JBAYLJ010000169.1:0-3189 GCA_041664145.1 Candidatus Omnitrophota bacterium
TAAGGTGATCGTTCTTGAGAATTATGATACCTATTTTGGAAAGCTGTTAAGCAATTCTGTGGACGTGTGGCTTAACAATCCGCTGCCGCCCTTTGAGGCGTCGGGGACAAGCGGGATGAAGGCGATCATTAACGGTGTTTTACAAATGACAACGCTCGACGGCTGGGTGGTCGAGGCTGAGCATGATGATATTGGGTGGATCTTTGGATATCAGCATCATGGAACGGATATCGGCAGTGAGGCAGATCTGCGCTTGGATGAAGATGCGGATGCGCTTTATGATACCCTTGAAGTTGCCATGAAACTTTATTATGAAACGATTAAAAATGGCCGCATCAATCCGCAGACTCCATGGGTTGATAAGATGATCAACTGCGTTGCCAGAAGCGCTTTTTTCAGCACGCACCGCATGGTGGAAGAATATAATAATAAAATGTGGCAGACCACTAGGATCTAGATGGGGAGTGGTCGATGAAGCAATACCTTGAGCTCATAGGTGAAGTTCTTAAGTCCGGCGAACGTAAAAGTGATCGTACCGGCACAGGGACGATTGCGATTTTTGGTTGTCAAAAGAAATACGACCTTCGTGAAGGCTTTCCGATCCTTACCACAAAAAAAGTCCTCTTTTCTGCCGTTGTCCATGAGCTTCTGTGGTTTCTTAAAGGCTCAACCAATATCAATGATGGATTAAAACAGTATACGCCGATCTGGAACGCCTGGGCGAAAGACAACGGCGAGCTTGGGCCCATCTATGGATATCAATGGCGTAAGTGGGAGAAATTTGTTCTTGATCCGAAAACAAACACTTACACAAAAGAACATGTTGATCAAATTCAGCATGCCCTTCATCTGATCAAGACAAATCCAGATTCAAGGCGCATGATTGTAAGCGCATGGAATGTGGCCGATGTTGATCGCATGGCGCTTCCGCCATGTCATATGTTGTTTCAGTTTTACGTTGTGAATGGCCGGCTTGATTGTCAACTTTATCAGCGTTCAGCGGATCTGGCGCTTGGCGTTCCTTTTAATATTGCAAGTTATGCGCTTCTGATGGCGATGATGGCTCAAGAGTGCGATCTAATCCCTGGAGTTTTTACCCACACCATCGGCGATGCGCATATTTATCTTAATCATGTCGACGGGTTAAAAACACAGCTTGAGCGCACACCCAAGCCTTTGCCGCAGCTGAAGATTGCGCGCAAACCCATTTTTGATTTAACGTTCGACGATATTGAGCTTGTGAACTATCAGCATGATGCGTTTATAAAGTTCCCTATCGCTGTCTAAAAAAACAGTTATGAAGAACATTCATCTCATCGTTGCGATCGATCAAAAAAATGGCATCGGCAAAGAAGATAAGCTGCCGTGGGCCTTGTCTGGCGATATGCAGCATTTTAAATCCGTTACTCTTAAGGTTTCTGCAAAGAATAAGATCAACGCTGTGATCATGGGGCGTAAGACTTGGGAATCCATTCCTGAAAAGTTTCGCCCGCTCTCAGGCAGGCTTAATATTGTGCTAACTCAAAATAAGGATTATGCGCTTACCGGTGATGTGCTCAAGGCGCAAAGCCTCGAGGAGGCTATCCGTCTTCTTGCGGGTGATGAATTTAAGGAAAAAGTTGACCATATTTTTGTGATCGGCGGAGCCAGCGTCTATCGAGAAGCCATCAGGCATCCTTTATGTCAGAAGATTTATCTGACAAAAATTGAGGGTGATTTTTCTTGTGATTGTTTTTTCCCAGAGTTTGTGAAGCATTTTAAGCAGACTGAGTCTTTGCCGAGTTGCTCTGAAAAAGGCGTATCCTATGCTTTTTGCACCTATGAGCGTGTTTAAGATTTCTTGCAAGGGAATAGATTTTTATTGTGCTTTCTTTTATAATAAATAGAGTACATTTTTTTCGAGAGGATTTATGAATAAAAAGAAGGTTCTCGTTGTTGACGACGAAAAGAGCATTGCAAAAACGCTTACGCTTCTTTTAGAGACGCGCGGCTATGAGGTGGATGTTGCTGAAACGGGTGCGCAAGCTCTAGAAAAGGCGATGAATAAGCCAGATATTATTCTTTTAGATCTTGTCTTGCCTGATATCTCCGGATTTGATGTTTGTCGAAAGCTGCGTGAAGAGAAAAACACACGACATTTGCCGATCATTATTCTTTCGGTTCGTTATCTTTATGAAGATAAGATCGAAGGGCTCTATCTAGGCGCGGATGACTATATCACCAAGCCCTTTGAATATGAGGAGCTTTTTGCCCGCATGGAAGCGGTCATGCGCCGGCGGGATGTTTTTAAATCTGGAGAAGACGAGGAGCGCGGGGCCGTTGTTGTTGAGTTAAGACGCATTATTGATCAAAAGCTGATCATTCCTTTTTTTCAACCGATTTTTTATTTAAAACCATTTCGCCTTTGCGGCTTTGAAGTTTTGAGCCGCCCGCCAACCAAAAGTATTTTAGCTAATCCTGAGATCCTTTTTGAGGCGGCGTTACGTTTTGGGGTTTACTATGATCTAGAGATCTTAGGCTGGACCAAGGCTTTTCAGGCCATTAGCGCCAAAGGCTATCAGGGAAAGATCTTTTTAAATGCAAATCCTTACCTCATTGAAAGCACGGAGTTTTCCCAGGTCAGAACAATGATCGAGAATTTTCGTATTGATAAAAATGATATTGTTTTTGAAATTACTGAGCGCTCTGCCATCAAAGATTATAAAATGTTCTATGATCGCTTAAGGGAATACCAGCATGTAGGTTTTGGAGTTGCGATCGATGATCTAGGAGGAGGTTTTGCAAGCCTTGAATCGATCGTCGAGATCTCACCAAAGTACGTTAAGATCGATATTAGTATCATTCGCGATTTGGATAAAAATCCTCTTAAGTTAAGTGTTGTTCGTTTTATTATTAATTTTTGTAAAGAAAATAATATTGTTTCTGTGGCTGAAGGTGTTGAGACGAAGGAAGAGTTTGATATTCTTTTTAATTTAGGGGTTGATGCCGTGCAGGGTTATTTCCTAGCCATGCCAGCTGCAGAGATTGATCTAAAGGCGATTTCCCGAACAAGCCCTTAGAAAAAGAGATCTCCATCTTTCATTACCAATATTACGATAAAAATAAGTTAAGGATGATGAAGCTATGTTTTCATTGTTAGTTTTATTTTTAAGCGTGCTCATTGCTTCGGCACTTTGTTCTATGGCAGAA
>JBAYLJ010000170.1:0-3182 GCA_041664145.1 Candidatus Omnitrophota bacterium
ACAATAATTCTTTGCCCCATAATTTTCTGCTTGAGTTGCGGCAATATCCGTCTGGTTCCCGCAAACATTATTATCTAAAAGCACATTACCTTTTGATAGAACTTTAATGCCTATACGAAGATCCGTTAAGGTACAGTTACGCACAACAACATTATCTGCGGCAACGACAATACCCGTGCCTTGCTTAATACTCGCGCTGGGGCCGGAAGAAACGTCCGAAGGCGTTGAAGGCTCTGGAGCCTTCAGGCGCATAGATGTCTTTTCTTTTGAGTCTTTTGAAGAAGTATTTTTTTGCTGCTGAGGATCTTTTTTTAAATTTTTAGCTTTTACGGAAAGGCTCACGCCCCCTGCCAAAGACGAAGCTCCACGGATAGCGGCACCCTGGCAATCGAGTGTCATGCCGGGGCTATTGATGATAATGATCCCTTCCTGGCCTTTGTCCTTAAATTCATAATCCTTAGGGCAAAGAGTTACTGTCTGGCCGTTAAAATTTGACAGCTTCAGGTCATCCTTGACCTCAAAACATTTCTGGCACTGATGACACCCATCGAACGCGTCCTGATTAGCATCATCGCATTCCTCACCTTGATCAAGATCAAGGACACCGTCTCCGCAATGGGCTTTTTTACAATTGGTGCGGCACGCGCCTGGGATCTTGTCGCTATTCCTAGTAAAATCGTCGCATTCTTCGCCCGCATCAACGGCATAATCTCCGCAGCGCGGCAGAACGCAGTCCGTGCGACAAGCATTGGGACAATTATCGCAGTTGCTGGAACCTTGATCGCATTCTTCATTCCCTTCCCGAACAGTATTGCCGCATTGCGCAGCCAAGCCGGCGGAAGCAACCAAAAAGATCCCGATCAAAAATAAAATAGCTACTAAAACAAACTTTTTCATGACACCCTCCGTGCTAAAACTTATTAGATCTTTTCGCTTATCCTCTTTATTCCTAGGCCTTCTAACAGAAATGCCTCTTGCTTAAAACTATTTGGCTTTGCAAAAAGGCAGCGGAGCAGATTTACTTGCAGAGCTCTGCAATCTTTTTCTCGATCATGACCGCATGTTTTTCTTCTTCATTCATTAAAAATCCGAACAAATCTTTTATAGCCGGATATTTAACAGAATACTTTCTGTACATCTCAATAGCGGCTTTTTCTGTGCTCAGCGCCATGTTTAACGCCTCTTGATAATCCATCTGCCTCCTCCTGTTTTACTAAAATTAAGAACCCTTTAAGGCCGTAGCCAGAAAACAAAGGTGCCGCCTGACGCTTTTTTCTGCAGGCCACACGTATCAACCGATCTCCCGCTTTATTTCACCGCGAGGGTTGATCTCGCAACCTTCTTCAACTTTAATCTTATAGACCAAGAAGCTCTCAGGAATTTCTGATTCAAAATCTTTATGCGCCTTGCCGTCTTGCACTCCTCTGACAACACGCTCCGCAAAAAGTTCTATTTCTTTTTCGTGTAACTCTTTGAGGGACTCATCGTAAATCTTGCCTTTATCAATGATCTCCACGCTGCCGTTTAAGCGATACCCAAAACGGGAGGCAGCATCAATAAACGATAAAGAGGCTTCGGGATTAACCCTCAGATTCTCAATGGTTTTACCGATGCTAAAATCGATAAAATAAATGATACCATTGTCTATTTTTAATAACAATTTTGGAGCGCAATGAGGCTTTGCGCTCTTATCCGCCGTTGCGACGGTAATAAATTCGTATTTCTTTAAAGTTCCCAAAGCTTTCTTTATAATTTTCATATAACCCTCTAGGTTGTGTCCCAATAACTTCAAATAAATGTCGTTAGTCGATAGTATCTGGTATTTAGCTAAACTAAATACTACCGACCAATAAATCTACCAGTCACCTATTTAGAATATAGAAAATATCAATATCCCAAATGAAGCGGCGACAAGGCCTAGCAGGCGAATCACAAGGCCGGGCATTTCGCTGTAAGAAGAAATAAAGGCCTTTATCTTCTCCACATCAATGGCAAATACGACAATACCGCTTACCAAAAACATTAAGCCTAAGGCAATGGCCGCAAGCGGAACCACGCATTGGGAGGCTGAGATAAAAAAGATCAAGCCCACAGCCCCGCGAATGACCCCGGCGAGATAGATCCGGTTGCCCTCTTTAAAAAAAGTAAATACCTTCTGGGTAAACGTAGGTGAGGCAAAAATAAAGAACCCAAAAACCATGATCAAAAGCCCGATAAACTTTGCCAAAATAATCATCCTTACCTCCTTTTGGTAAAACTACATACGAACGGCGGCCTTAATTAAAAATGATCAATAAAACAGTCGCTGTCACAATAACAATTAAGGCAACAATGTGGAAGAAAAATTTATGTTTTATCATTTGGACAAGCATGCGGGTGCTCCTTTCCGTTACTTTCTAAGATCAGTATCACCGGGCCATTGCCAATAAAGACATCTAATTGATGTGTTCCGAGAAAAATCAAGCATCGTCCCACATCCACCAAACATATAACATAACAAAAAAAAGAAAAAGCGGAGATAGTGCTTTTGCCCTTATAAGATCCCATGCGTCTGGTGGCTTTTCTCCGTAGAAAAAAACCCACGCAAGAACTACAGCAAACAGCCCCCACAAAATTGTAACGAATAAAAAGATTTTTTTAAACATTCATACTCTCTAGGATGAACGTCACCGGCCCGTCATTCACCAGCGCGACATCCATCATGGCGCGAAATTGACCGGTTTGCACCTTTTGGTTGGCTGCTTTAAGCGCGTCGACAAATGCATTATAAAATTCTTCACCTTTTTTGGGGTCAGACGCTTTGTCAAACGACGGACGTCTCCCTTTAACGCAGTCGCCCAAAAGTGTAAACTGGGAAACAACTAAAAATTCACCATCTGCTTCGGCAATGGAGCAGTTCATTTTGCCTTGGGTATCTTCAAAAATACGAAGTTCGATACTTTTCTTAACGAGGTAATTGATATCATCGAGAGTGTCATCTTTGGCAACGGCCAAAAAAACCAAAAGCCCTTTGCCGATACGACCGACAATTTTGGCGTCTACGGTAACCGAAGCTTCTTTAACTCTTTGAAGGACGATGCGCATTTTTTACTCTTTAAAAAGGTTCATAAATGAAAGTATTATATCAGAATATAAAATGAAATGCGAACTGAGTTCACGCTACTGCAAAAAGGCATATTGGC
>JBAYLJ010000171.1:0-3181 GCA_041664145.1 Candidatus Omnitrophota bacterium
AACCAGGAACTCCAGCGGCTTCCTCCTGAAGCCATTCAGCTATTTTAACAACACCGATATCTTGTGCCCATGTCACCAACAAAAAAAAGATGGTTCACGTATCTAGCAATCAGCCTTATCGCCCTAGGATTATGGCTGCGCTTAGGATACTCTGAATTTTCCTTTGTTGATTTATCCATTAGCAAGTCCCAAGCCCTCGTAACCGCACAAAAATATTTATCTGATCAGCGCCTCAACCCTAAAGCATACCAACAGGTGATCATCCTCACAACCGACAACGATACGGATCTCTATCTTCAAAAAACATTAGGATTTAAAGACGAACTTGCATTTTTAAAAAAGCATCATTTCAATTTGTTTCAATGGGTTGTCCGCTTCTTCAAAGAAGGGGAGAAAGAAGAGCATTACATCACCGTTGACACCGCCAGCGGAAAGATTGTTTCCTATCACCACTTGATCGAAGAAACGGCAGCGCGAGAAGATATTCCTCTTGAAGCAGGCTATGAAGAAGCAAAAAACTTTCTCTCTCAAAGATTTCTCATTAATTTCGACGACTATACACCTAAAGAAAAAACAATAAAAAAATATGATCATCGGACTGATTTTTCGTTTAGCTGGCAGAAAAACGATGTCAGCATTCCCTGGAGCCAGAAAACAAACGCTGGCACGGCAAAACTTTTAATAAAGGCCACGGTTTCTGGCAAGGAAATCCGTTCATTTGATGCTCATGTACTCGACATCCCAGATGAGTTTAGCCGCTCCATTGAGAAATCAAAGCAATCTGGACGCATTTTAACAGGCCTTTTTCTCGCCTTGTATTACATCCTTATTATGATCGCAACGTATTTAGTCGTTATCAAACGCCAGCATCTGATGATGCAATTATCCAAAAATTTTTATATCTGTATTGCGGCTATTCTTTTTGCGCTCATCACCATTTCCTATCTTAACAATATCCCTGATATTCTCTTTGGATACGCAACAACATCAACGTTAAATGTTTATTTCACTGAACTCGCCCTAGGGCTCTTGGTGTTCAACGCCTTTCTTGCTTTGGTTATTATCTTACCAGGATTAGCAGGAGAATCCCTAGCGGAAGAAACAAGCCATGACCGACACGGGTTTAGCCACTACCTGCAATCAACCTTTCTTTCTCGAAAAATCTTTTCGTTGATCACCCTTGGCTATTTCATTGCCGTCATCATGTTCGGGCTTCAATCTACTCTTTTTTATTTAGGACGAACCTATTTTAACGTCTGGACTGAACGCCTTCAAATGGCTCAGGCATCATCATCGTTCTGGCCATTTTTAACGATCCTCGCCATGAGTTTTCGTGCCGGCGTCACTGAAGAAACATTCTTTCGTCTTTTTGGCATCAGTTGGGGACAAAAAATATTTAAAAACACTTTCCTGGCTTGCCTCGTCATGTCCTTGATCTGGGGATTTGGACATACGCATTATCCTGTTTTTCCAGCCTGGTTCCGAGGTTTCGAGGTTTCGTGCTTAGGGCTTCTACTGTCCTTCTTTTATCTTCGCTATGGGATCATTCCTGTTATCGTTGCTCACTATCTTTTTGATGCCTTTTGGGGGTCAGCTGGATTTCTTTTTGGTAAATCACAGCCCATAGACTTCATCATGTGCCTTGTCATTCTTTGCCTCCCGCTCATGTTTGCGCTCATCGCGTTTATTGCCAATAAACCTGATGTGAAGAAAAAGCTTTGCCTGGCACTTCACAAGCATCAGTTATACAATCTTAAGATCCTTGAAGGCTTTCTTACAAACGCAGAAAATTGGAAAGACAAAACTCCCGAGGATCTTCGCAAGGATCTTCTCGATCATGGATGGGATGGCGTTGTTGTGGATGAAGCTTTGATACGGATAAAAAAACAAGATTGCAAATGAAAGAAGCTTCTTTATAATACATTCAATAAGAGGATATTAAAACTATGCTTTTAAATCACTTTTCGTATCATCATCCAAAAGATCTTGAAGAAGCTGTTAGCCTTTTAAGCTCGCTTCCCGATGCTAAGCTTATCGCAGGGGGGACCTTTCTCATTAACAACCTCAAGGCCTTAAAGAAAAAAGGGCTAAAAACACCTGCCCATATTATTAGCTTAAAAAAAATTAAAGAACTTAAAAGTATCCGCGTCGACCACCATAGCGTAAGCATTGCGGCCATGACAACGATCGATGAGATCCTTTCCTCAAAGGAGCTGGCCCAAGCCCTTCCCATCCTCACCACGGTGGCAGAAAATATCGCGACAACACAGATCCGCAACATGGCCACCATCGGCGGCAACATCACAAGTCGATACACCTGGGCTGAATTTAATAACTGTCTTCTCGCCCTTGATGCAAAACTTCATTTTATTCTTTGCGACAAAAAAACAACCATTGTCCCCATCGATGAATTCTTATCAAAAAATGCTAAATGTAATGACATCTTAACTTCGATCTCTATTGAGACCAAAAAAAATACCATCACATCGTACCAACGATTACCAAGATCATCCGACGTCGATATTCCACTTTTTGCTGTTTGCCTTAAAGCTGAAGCAGAAGACAACTGCCTCAAGAATGTATGCGCGGTGATCAACAAGGGAACATCTTTCCCAAAAAGAGAAAAAAAGCTTGAGCAAGTCTTAGAGGGACTAACCTTAGGACAAACACCTCAAAAACAACTCGACTCGCATTCTTGGCAAATCGATGATGAACAGCTAGAAGAATTCCAGAAGATCATTTTAGCTGCACTGACCAAAGAAGCCGTTAACGACTTAAGGACAAAAACAAAATGATAACTCTTAAAATTAACCATAAAAGTTATGACTTAGACATCAAAGACCATGAGACGCTATTGGAAGTCTTGCGAGAAACCTTGGGATTTACAGGAACAAAGACAGCCTGCACAGAAGCTGAATGCGGCGCCTGCACTGTTCTTGTCAACGGGAAAGCTATTCTTTCCTGCATCACGCTTGCAAGGGATGTTGAAGGAGAAGAAATTACAACGATCGAAGGACTAAGTGATGGAGAAAATCTTCATCCCATCCAGCAAGCCTTTCTGGACAAAGGCGCTGTTCAATGTGGTTTTTGTGCCCCAGGCTTTATCTTGTCAGCAAAGGCCTTGCTTGATAAAACGCCTCATCCTAACTTAGATGAAATCAAAAAATCCTTAGATGGACAT
>JBAYLJ010000172.1:0-3147 GCA_041664145.1 Candidatus Omnitrophota bacterium
GCTTTTGCATCGCTATCTTTCTTCGTTTGAATAGCTGCCTCAGATTCCTTTTCCGCTGTTTTATTTTCAACATTGTTAAAGATTTCTTCTTTTTTCTTTGCTTCTTTTGTTTTTTCTTCAGCGAGCAGGTTCTCAGCTGGTGCTTCAACAGTAATATCCGGCTGAATGCCTATGCCATGAATAGAGATATCCGATGGCGTATAATATTTGCTTGTGGTTAGCTTGAGCCCTGCTCCATCAGGCAAAGGAATAACGGATTGCACAGACCCTTTACCAAAGGATTTTGTCCCAATGGTAATGGCGCGTTTGTTGTCCTTAAGAGCTCCAGCTAAAATTTCGCTTCCTGAGGCGCTTCCCTCGTTGATTAAAACCGCCATAGGCCAAGTCAAGAATGCCCCATTTTTGTTCGATGACTTGGTAACATTATTTTGTGAAGGATTACGTGATTTTGTTGATACGATTATTTGGCCTTCCGGAAGAAATTCTTCGGTAATCTCGATGGCAATATTTAAGAGTCCGCCTGGGTTATTGCGTAAATCAAGAATAAGGCTGTCAGCTCCTTTTTCTTTTAAGGTGTCCAGGGCTTTTCTAAATTCTTTATAAGAATCTTCACGGAATTCTGTTAAACGAATATATCCGATGTTGTCCTCTAAGATCATGACATCTTTAACATCGTGAATGTGGATAATTTCGCGCGTGATCTCAAGCTCGAGGATCTTCCCTTCGCTTTCACGAAAAATGGTCAGGGTGACCTTTGACCCTGGATCGCCGCGAAGTTTTTTAACAGCTTCACTTAGGGTAATATCTTTGGTTGATTCAGTATCGATCTTAACAATTTTATCCAAGGGTTTGATACCTGCTTTCCATGCGGGAGTATCTTCGATAGGTGAAATAACCGTCAGAAGATTGTCGCGAATAGAAATTTCAATACCGAGCCCGCCAAATTTTCCTTCGGTTTCGGACTTGAGATCCTTAAAGTCTTCAGGACTTAAAAATTGGCTGTGGGGATCAAGAGAGCCTAACATCCCCTTAAGAGAGCCATAAATAAGATCTTTAGCTGATGGCTCTTCCACATAAGCCGCCTGGACGGTCGTCAAGGCATAACTAAAGAGTTCAATTTGTGAATAGAGATCGTCAGCGATCTTGTCTTTTTTCTCGACTTCGCAAATCGCAAAACGTGTTAGCGATAAAATAATCAATAGGCACGTTGTTGCGATAAGAAATTTCTTCACTTTGCTAGACATTTTGAATCCTCCCTTTAATCAATTCACCGATTTTTTTTGGATTAGCTTTTCCTTGTGTTTTTTTCATGCATTGGCCGATAAGAAATCCGGTCGCACTTTCTTTGCCGGATTTAATTTCTTGAACGATCGCTAAATTCTCTTTAAGGACCTGATCGATAATTTTATTTAATGTATCGTCATCGGAAACCTGCGTTAAGCCTTTTTCCTGGATAATGGCGGCACTGTCTTTGCCTGTATCGAGCATAAGCGCGAGGACCTCTTTCCCGATCAAATTATTCAGCGTTCCGTCTTCCACTTTCTTGATCAATTCAATGAAGTGAGCAACGGATAATTTCGTTTGTGAAATGGTCATTTTTCTGGTGTTAAGTTCTTGTTTTAAAATGCTTGTGATCCAATTTGTAATCTTTTTTGGATTGTTAAATGCTGTGACGCAGGCCTCAAAGAAAAAAGCTAATTCCTTGTCTTGAACCAGGACCCCTGCATCGTAGAGAGAGAGTTTATAGTCATTGATAAAGCGGTTTGTTTTTTCTGGCGGAAGCTCAGGGAGTGCTTGTCGAGCCTTCTCAACGATAGAGACATCAATCATAAATGGTACGAGGTCTGGCTCAGGGAAATAACGATAATCGTGCGCTTCTTCTTTGCTGCGCATCGAAAATGTCATTTGTTTCTCTTCATTCCAAAGCCTTGTTTCTTGGATGATGCGCTCGCCTGCTTCAACAGATTTTATTTGTCGGTTGACTTCGTAGTCAATAGCATTCTTAACAGCTTTGAAGGAGTTGAGATTTTTTAATTCAGTTTTAGTTCCTAGCTCTTTCACACCTTGCTCGCGGATAGAAACATTTGCATCGCAGCGCAAGCTCCCCTTTTCCATGTCACAATCAGAAACATCGAGGTAGGCTAACAGAAGCTTAAGGGTGGTTAGGTAATCATAGGCCTCTTGCGCCGAGCGCATGTCAGGCTCGCTAACGATCTCAATTAAGGGAATACCCGTTCGGTTGTAATCGACAAGACTGCTTTTTGTTTCAGGGTTGTGAATAAGCTTGCCGGCATCCTCTTCCATGTGGGCGCGCACAATGCCAATTTTTTTGATTTGACCGCTGGTTTCAACATTTAAAAAGCCATTTTTTGCAATAGGAAAATCATATTGTGAAATTTGATAAGCCTTAGGAAGATCAGGATAATAATAATTTTTGCGATCAAATTTGACTAAGCTGTTGATCTCGCAATTAAGGGCAAGTCCGATTTTCATGCCGGAGAGAAGAACTTGTTCATTCAAGACAGGCAATGATCCTGGAAGCCCAAGACAGACCGCGCATGTTTGGCTATTCGGTTCTTGGCCAAATTGTGTTGAGCACCCGCAAAAGATCTTTGTCTTTGTGTTTAACTGCAAATGGACTTCAAGGCCTATAACGGTTTCGTAATTTTTCATAAGCTCACCCGTTTTTTGTGCCAATCAGTTGCTTGTTCATAGGTGTGGGCAATGCGGAAAAGCATCTCTTCATCAAAAGGTTTCCCGATGATTTGCAGTCCGACAGGCAGTCCATTTTTTGCAAATCCGCACGGAAGCGAAAGAGCAGGAACGCCGGCTAAGTTAACGGAAATCGTATAAATATCAGATAAATACATCGAAAGCGGATCAGATGTTTTTTCTCCAAGCTTAAAGGCCGTTGTTGGCGCTGTTGGCGTTATGATCGCGTCAAAAGATTTGAAGGCTTCATCAAAATCTTGCTTGATCAAGGTTCTTACCTTTTGGGCTTTGAGATAATAGGCATCATAATATCCAGAAGACAAGGCATAGGTTCCAAGCATGATACGTCTTTTGGCTTCTGCCCCAAAACCTTGGTGGCGTGTTTCTTCGTAAAGATCAATAATCGGTGTTCGGCGTTGATGGCTAGGTTCAGCA
>JBAYLJ010000173.1:0-3129 GCA_041664145.1 Candidatus Omnitrophota bacterium
AAGGCGCAGGGGTTAGAGAGTTTTGGCGCGCCAAAACTCTCTAACCCCTGCGCCTTGGCAAAAGCTAAAACAAGTGACATCATGGCCCGTCCCAAGCCGCTATAGCCTGCTGTTGTAAAAACCATAATAGCTTCTGCCTGATAATGACCAATGGCAATTTCATTTTTCTGAAAATCACAATAGCCAAGCTTTTTGTCGCCCTCATAGGCAAAAATACGATACCCTTTAGACGAAATTTCTTGAAACGTAAATTTTATTTTGTTTCCCTCGGCTGTCTTAAGCTCAACAAAGCCATCGACAAGCATTTTTTGTAAAGCATCCTCAGGCCTGTAAACTTTTGCTGTAAGCCCTGAAGAAATTTTCGGGAGCTCATTTGAAACTTCTTGAGATGATGCAATGTCACCTGGCTTGATACCACTTAAAATTTCCTCCTCCGTTAGCGACAGCGCTGTAAGAAACAATTGAAACCTCTTTCGATCTTTCGTTAATAAATCCGGCAACGGCGCTGGGCCGTTAATAACAAAATCGCTCGACCGCGCCAAATCATCGCGAACTCTTTTAAGCTCTTTGACTTTATCTATAAGGCGCTGCTGCGTTAAAGGATCTTTTAAATTAATTAACCGATAATTAAGAACCCCGCTTCCTTCTTGCGATAAAATCAGATGATCCTTAAAGTATTCTGGGAAAAGTCTTCGAATCTCGCTACGACTGATGCGGGCATTGGCAAAGACTGCCTTGGAAAAGAATGTTGGCTTGCCAAATCCAGGATCCGGAACAGGCGCGGGGCTTTGCGACGGATAATGCTGGCGGAATCCTTGATCTAAAAGACTTAAGGTTTCTGTAGTCATCACAATGCTTAGAACGTCCTCGTCGCTTAATTTTGTCCTGTCCCAAACACCTGCGTAGGTCAAATAATGTATTTTATTGACATCCAAGACGCCTTCTTCAAAAAGATTTTCCATGGCGGCAATGACGCTGGCTTCCGTCGTCGAATGCGCCCCATAGTCCGAAAAACCTTCTCCGTTAGAAATGATAAGATCGGGTCTCTTTTCGCGCAAAATCTTTTGAATTCTCTCGATGTCCTGCTCTTTAGCTGTGCCGCGGCCTTCCTGCCCATACCACGTCGAATCCATTGGTGCATGTATGTTCTCGAACGCGAAACCTAAGCTCATTAATGCCGTTCGATTTTCAAAAACACGAATGACTTCCTTGATCGTCGTCAAGAGATCAATATCCCTCGCACCCCAAGACGGCTTTGTTGCCATGACAGCTTGTAAAAAATCAATAACATCATTTAGCGAATCAACATTGTCATCCTGAGGCATGAACTCTCTCATCGCATCTAAAAACAGTGTCTGCGCACGCAAATCTTTTTCCTGAGCGCTCATCTGCGTCCAAACATCATAATCCTCTGCATCTGTATGAAGATTTTGTTTCTCTAAAATAGGAATGATCTCAAGGGCAATGTCCTTGTCCGTCTTGGCTAGGACAGATAAGATCTTCGCTTGATCCCATGAGCGCATATGCTCAAGTATTTGCCCAACATAGCTATCACTCACCGCCGTTATTCCTTTGGCGGTATAATAAACTTCCGCGTTTCCAATGAAAGAAGAATTCTCTTTTAAAAGATGAGCAATGCCAGCCAAATAATCATCATCTAAATGCGGATTAATAATAACGACATTCTTCTTCTCCCCAGCCTTCCATCCGAGTTTCTCAGGAAAATCATAGGGATTAAGAATGTTCTGCGTGATGCCTTTTGCGACTTGCTGTTTGAGCTCCTCAAAACTTCCTTGTCTTTTCAAACTCTTAAGATTTTCTTCACGGATCCTGTTGATCATCGGATGACCAACGTCAAGAGCGAAAAAATCATTTTCTTCTAGGCTTAAAAGCGGCTTGCTGATATCATCAGCTAATCGCACGAACATTTGACGGATCATTTCTGGCGTCCATTCATCAATCAACTCATAATGCCAGAAATGCCTTTTGAGCCGAAGATTTGCGTCCGCGCCTCCTGAGGCGATGACAACACCGCGTTGATCTTGTAACGCGGTCACCGGGAACCGCGAAAAATCTTCCTTGCTTTTTCCTTCGACAGCTTTATAGATAGCGTTTCTTTTGCTATTAGATGTCGCTAACAAAATATGCTTAGCGTTCTGACGATATAGCAGCTCATAAAAACCAAGTGTTACAAAACCGAGCTGAGCCATGTTGTCAAATCCACCATTTTCTTTAGCATGATCCGCTTGGACAAAAAATCCTGCGTTATCTAAAAATACTTTCTGGTCGATCGGCGTCCCCTCTTCCATAAACGCCAAATGCCCCTTACCCTCGTAAGAAGGTCCAACGCCCCAAATGACAATATGGCCGCCACCTTGCTGAGTAAGATTCCCCGACATCGCTTGTGCCTCTTGCTCAATAGCTTTAAAAAATTTGTACTGAATAGATTCCATGGCGAGCTTGCCAGCTTTGTATTTTTTTAACTGAAAACCGTTTTGCTTAACATCCTGCATAAGAGATTCAAATTCTTTTTCAGTCGCTGGGCGTGGCTGCCCCTGCTGCATGATCAAATCGCCATAAAGAAGATGGCGCTGATCTTGCGGAATACGCAGCAAATCCCAGACATTGTTTAACTTATTCGCGAAGGCATGGTAGTCTGTTCGTTTTTGAGGCAAAATGGCATCCAGACAATACGCCTCAACGCGAGTCATATCGGGTTTTTGGGTTGCATCAACTCCTGCGCGGCGTAAAAATTCTTGTGTTTGCGGCGTCTCCCATGTTTCCAGGATATCAGCAAGCTTACGATACGAAATCCACGGGGTAGCGCCAGTCGCAAAATGAATAATGATGTTCTCCTGAGAGTCTGCGCTTGTTTGCCAGGTTTGAAATTCTTTGACGAATTCTGCAACAAAGATATCCGCCACCTGCGATATATCAGAAGCGGTCAAGACATCCATGCGCGTGTTGCTTGTTACCGCATTGTAAACCGCCTCTGCAGCAGAAGAAAAGGGATGAACATTGCCGAGGTTCCCATAAACTTCTTTTAGTTGCTCTAAGGATGATCGAGGGGTAATGACATCTATTAAATTCTTCGCATGCTGCTTAAAAGATAATCCCGAACTCGCAACG
>JBAYLJ010000174.1:0-3124 GCA_041664145.1 Candidatus Omnitrophota bacterium
CAGCCCGCATGTTCCTGCTGTTGTGGTGAACTCTCTGAGGCAGAAATGTTCAAGCGCCTAGAAGAGATTATTGATACTTACAAATCCGTGGATGGAGCTCTGATCCCAATTCTGCAAACAGCTCAAAATTTATTCGGATATCTTCCTAAGAATGTTTTGCGGCGGATTGGCGAGCGATTACGCATACCTTATAGTCAAGTCGTCGGCGTTGTGTCTTTTTATTCTTTTTTCTCAACAAATCCTCGGGGAAAAAATTTAGTGCGCGTTTGCCTGGGAACCGCTTGTTATGTACGCGGGGGAAAAGAAGTTTTATCCACAATGCAAAAGACTTTGGGCATTAATGTTGGAGAGACGACCGCGGATAAGATGTTTTCGCTAGAAGTTGGACGCTGTTTTGGTGCTTGCGGGTTAGCGCCTGTTGTGATGATTAATGATGATGTTCATCAGCGTGTCAAACCAGCAAAGATTAAAGAGCTTTTAAGCCAGTATCGTGACGCAAAGCAGCAGACACAGGAGGCCGCCGCATGTTAACTGATAAAATTTTATCACTGAAAGATTTAAACCGCATTAAAGATGCTGCCGTTGCGGAAAAGGAAAAACGCAGTATTTATAAAGAAGTTCTCATCTGCGCAGGGGGAGGTTGCATTGCAAGTGGTTCTCTGCAGATCAAGAAACGTTTAGAAGAAAAAATAGAGAAGACAGGCGTTATTATTGATATCGTTGAAACGGGATGTTTAGGCCCTTGCGCCAAAGGACCCGTGATGGTGGTGAACCCTGGGCATGTCTTTTACGAAAATGTCACTCTTGACGATGTTGATCAAATCTTTGAGGAACATCTTTTTGGGGGAAAAGTTGTTGAACGTCTCTTGCACCGTAATTATGAAACGAATCAAGTTGTTACGGATATTAAAGACGTTGATTTTTTTAAGCGACAGACAAAGATCGTTTTGCGTAATTGTGGCACGATTGATCCTCAGAATATTGTTGATTATATTCGGGTTGACGGATATCAGGCCTTAGCAAAGGCGTTGACTTCAATGAACGCTGATCAAATTATTGCGGAGGTTAAGAAGTCAGGACTGCGTGGCCGCGGAGGAGCGGGTTTTTCAACCGGAATGAAATGGGAGTTTACACGTAAAGCACCAGGTGATATTAAGTATGCTATTTGTAATGCCGACGAAGGAGATCCTGGGGCATTTATGAATCGAAGCGTTCTCGAGGGGGATCCTCACAGCGTTATTGAAGGGATGATGATCGCGGCTTTTGCCATTGGCGCGAAACAAGGATTTGTTTATGTGCGGGCTGAATATCCTTTGGCGGTTTCACGATTGATGAAGGCGATTGAACAGGCACGTGCTTGTGGTCTTTTAGGAGATAAAATTCTCGGAACGGATTTTTCTTTTGATTTAGATATTCGTATGGGCTCGGGTGCATTTGTTTGCGGAGAAGAAACTGCCCTCATGGCTTCGCTTGAAGGTAAGCGCGGAGAGCCACGCCCACGCCCGCCGTTTCCTGCTATCAAGGGGCTTTGGGGCAAGCCGAGCTTACTTAACAATGTGGAAACCTATGTTAACGTCCCGATCATTCTTCTAAAAGGCGCGGATTGGTTTGCTTCCATGGGAACGGAAAAGAGCAAGGGGACAAAAGTTTTCGCGTTAGCAGGAGCAGTGAACAATACGGGACTTGTTGAAGTTCCCATCGGGACATCGCTAGGGGAATTGATCTATGATATTGGCGGGGGTATTAAGAACGGGAAAGAATTTAAAGCGGCTCAAATGGGTGGTCCCTCCGGAGGATGTATTCCTAAGCAACACCTTAATGTTCCACTTGATTATGATACGCTTGTTGAGCTGGGTGCTATTATGGGCTCGGGTGGGGTCATTGTTATGGATGATGATTCGTGTATTGTGGATGTTGCGCGCTTTTTTCTTGAATTTGTTCAAGATGAATCGTGTGGAAAGTGTGTGCCGTGCCGTGTGGGATCAAAACGAATGCTTGAGATCCTTGAGAAAATATGCAGAGGCGAGGGCGAGCAATCAGATCTTAAGAAATTAACCGAGCTCGGCGAAGGGATCAAAGACGCTTCTCTCTGCGGACTAGGGTATACATCCGCCAACCCTGTGCGTTCAACGCTTCGGCATTTTCCTAAAGAATACGAAGAACATATTCGCGATAAACATTGCAAGGCTGGGGTTTGTCCTGATCTCGTTCGTGCCCCTTGTCAAAGTGCATGTCCTGCAGGTGTCGATATCCCTGGCTTTATTGCCTTAACTGGGGAAGCGCGTTATGCTGAAGCGCTCAAACTTCATCGCGAACGCAATCCTTTTGCGGCTGTTTGTGCACGAGTTTGTTTTCATACTTGTGAGGATAAATGCCGTCGTGCCACGTTAGATGCGTCGGTTTCTATTCGTGGGGTAAAGCGGTTTATGGTGGATCAAGAAATTGTAGTCCAAATGCCGGAAATACGTCATGACGAAAAGAATGCAAAGAGAAAAATTGCTATTGTTGGGGCAGGGCCTGCAGGGCTATCGTGTGCTTATTTTCTTGCTCGATTAGGCTATCGTCCGAAGGTTTTTGAGAAAGAAATGCGCCCAGGTGGCATGCTCGTGCAAACCATTCCAGCTTATCGCTTGCCGCGAGAAACGTTGGCGAGGGAAATTCGCATGATCGAACAGCTTGGTGTTGATATTGAAACAGGAAAGGCCTTGGGGCGTGATTTTACGATCGATTCTTTAAAGAAGCACGGATATGAGGCGATCTTTATTGCTGTCGGAGCTCCGGAGAGTGCACGTCTAGGGCTTGATGGCGAAGCAGCTGAGGGGGTTGTCGATGCCCTTGATTTTTTAAGAACCTACAATATCCGAGGTTCTGTTCCCGTGGGCAAGAAAGTTGTTGTTGTCGGAGGAGGGAATGCGGCTATCGACGCATCGCGTAGCGCGTTACGTTTAGGGGCTAAAGAAGTTACTGTTATTTACAGGCGTAGCCAAAACGAAATGCCTGCTTATGCTGAAGAGGTAGAGGAAGCTGTTCATGAAGGCGTTAAGATTTTGCCCTTGGCTCATCCCATTGAAATTAAAAAAGACAAGAATGGAAAAGTCTGCGGGCTTAAGTGTATCCATATGAA
>JBAYLJ010000175.1:0-3100 GCA_041664145.1 Candidatus Omnitrophota bacterium
GGGATAATAGATGCAAAAAAACAATAGGCTAACAAGACAATGATCCAGAGGTTTTGTGCATTATAGCCTAGATTAACTGGTGCTAGATTTCCAAGAAAAACGAGTCCCGCTAATGCGCTAAGGCTGATGATGGTCATCAACGCCAAAGGGTATTTAAATCTATAAATTCCTACGCCAAAGAGAAAAGCAATAGGAATAAGGCCTAGCGATGGAATGACAATTTCTGGTTTGGCGGCAAAGGTATCGGCCGTAAGATAAGAAAAGACCGCGACGATAAGAATCAAGGTGAACCAGATAAAGACTGAAAAAATAAATCTTGCTTTCTTTGAAATAGTTGACGAGGCGATGTCTCCGATGGATGATCCTTTTTCTTTGATAGAGATCATAAGCGCGCCATAATCATGAATGCCTCCAAAAAGAATGGATCCTAAAACAACCCATAGCATTGCCGGAACCCATCCCCAGACCAAGCAGGCCATGATTGGCCCGATCACGGGACCTGCTCCAGCAATCGAAGAAAAATGATGGCCAAATAAAACCAATATGTTTTTTGCCGGAACATAGTCTACCCCGTCGTTTTGTGTAATGGCAGGTGTTGGGCGTGACGCATCAACACCCCAGAGCGACTCAAGAATTTTTCCATAAAAACGGTACGCCAGGACAAAGATAATAAAAATGCTTACGATAAGGACTATTGAGTTCATTGGGCTAGAGACCTTTTTTAATAAAATGATTCATAAGTTCTTCTCCGGTATTAAAAAATACCTTAGATTGCTCTGCGGATTTTTCGTTAAATGATAAGGGCCCCTGAGAAGGGATATTTTTTCCAGACATAAGAAAACAGACGGCTTCACGCGTATGTGTTTGTTTGGCAATAGGCGTGCGGTGATCCGGTAAAATAAGGATGCGTAAATCATCGCCGTAGGGCTGATGGTCAACAATGGTCCCGATCACTTCCCTGTCGATCCTTTCAATGGATTCAATTTTCATTTTTAAATCACCATTATGGCTAGCCTCATCAGGCGCTTCAATATGAATAAAGACAAAGTCATTTTTTCTGAGTGATGCGAGGGCGTATTGGGCTTTGCCCTTGTAATTTGTATCATAATAACCTGTGGCTCCTGGGACGCTGATAATATGAAGGCCAACAAGCTTTCCGATGCCGTTGACAAGATCGACGGCAGATATGACCGATCCTGTGAGCCCAAATTTTTCTTGAAACGAAGGAAGGGCTGGTTTTTGTCCTTGGCCCCAAAGCCAGATCATCGTCGCGGGATTCTTTTTGCCAGAGAGGCGTGTTTTATTAATTGGATGATTTTTAAGAATGTCTTTTGACCATGTCATTAAATCGATGAGGGCGCTTGCCTGATCCCCTTTAGGAAGAAAGGATCGAATTCCTTGTCCTGTGATATCGTGGGGCGGCGTGCAGATAATAGCTGCTAATTTTTTTACGTCAGGAGATTTAATGACCATAAGATGGCGATAACTTTTACCTGCGAAGAATTTGACATTAGGTAATTTATTTTCTTCATTAAGGCTGTTGATGAGGAAGGCGGCTTCGTCTGTTGTGATATGCCCTGCGCTGTAATCAAACATTTTTTCATCTTGAATCGTGACCAGGTTACAGCGAAAAGCAACTTCATCGTCAGCCAAGTGGACGTTCATATTGGCCGCTTCGAGAGGCGCTCGTCCAGAAAAAGATCTTTGCGGGTCGTAACCCATGGCGGATAAATTACCAACATCTGATCCCGGAGGAAGTCCGCTAGGAATTGTTTGAACTAAACCGACAAGGCCTTTGGCTCCTAAGGCATCCATATAGGGTGTTTTGGCATATTCAAGCGGTGTCTTGCCCTGAAGTTCATCAACTGGATAATCGGCCATTCCATCGGGAACAATAACAATATATTTCATAATTGACCTTTAAGCGTCTTTGTTAATTTTAAGGCAATTTCTTTTCGTGAATTTGCTTTTGCAATCATAGAACCTTTTTTGTTAACGATGTATGCTTTGTAGGATTTTTTGTTTAGGATATTTGCTATAACAAGATTACAGTGCGCGTCTTTCAATAACTGTTGCGCTTTCTTGAGCAGATTTCTTTTATTTGTCTTTGTTTCAAGCTTGAAACCGACGAGAAAGCTTTTGGGGCTTATTTTTTTGATCTTCGAAATGAGTTTTTGCGTTGGCGTTAGATCAAGATGAAGGCTCTTAAGATGAGACGACATTTTTATTGGTGAGGCCTTTTTTAGCTGATAATCTGAGACCGCTGCCGCATGAATAACAATGTCATAATGATTTTTTTTGAGCTCATGAGTTAAAAGTTTAGCAAGTTCGTCAAAGTATTCAAAAGAGATGATCTTAAGACGCGGGCAAAGAAAAGGATGCGTGACAGGCCCTTGAAGCAGCGTGACCTTGGCTTGCTCATGGGATAAGTTTTTAGCAATGATATGGGCGAGTTCCCCGGAAGAAGTATTGCTGATGACACGGACGGAATCGATTGGCACCCATGTTGGGCCGCACGTGATAAGAACTTTTTTGTTTTTAAGAGACCCGTTATAGCCCAATTTCTTTCAGTATGCTTTTGAGATCAGGGTCAACCGTAACAGGTTTGGCAATATTTTGAATAACGAGGTTCGGATCCTTGAGACCATGCCCCGTGAGCGTGCAGACAATATTACCTTTTTGGCCCTGAAAAAAGTTATTTTTATGAAGTTTTAAAATACCGGCGACAGAAGCCGCGGAAGCGGGTTCCGCAAAAACGCCTTCTTTTTGCGCTAAAAGTTTATAAGCTTGTAAAATTTCTTCATCAGTTACTTTGTCAATCAGCCCCTTTGATTCATCGCGCGCCGCTTCAGCCGTTTTCCAGCTTGCAGGATTTCCAATACGAATCGCTGTCGCTAATGTTTCCGGTTTTTCGATGATGTGGCCATCAACAATGGGTGCAGATTTTGCAGCCTGAAATCCTAGCATGCGAGGAAGGCCTGTTTTTTTCTTTTGATCGTACTCTTTATAGCCTTTCCAGTAGGCTGTGATGTTCCCTGCATTACCCACAGGAATGGCATGAAATGTTGGGGCGTTTTGAAGAAAGTCACAGATCTCAAAC
>JBAYLJ010000176.1:0-3081 GCA_041664145.1 Candidatus Omnitrophota bacterium
ATATTTTTATTTTTAACTGTTTCCAATAAATATGACAAATATCCTGCACTTAAATTATTTCCAGCATAATAAATAGGAAGCTGCTGATCGCGAATCAAAAATTCCACTGTCGCGCGAACGCCTAAATAAGATCCTCCGATGCCTAGGCTAATCACGCAATCAGAATGGCTTCGCGCCCCTTTGCCTAAGGCTGTCAGTTCTTTGAGAAGCTTGTCCTCTATTTTTGACGGCAAATCAAGCCATCCGGTAAATTCACTGCCCTTACCGCGACGAAGCGTCAAATCGTCATGCGCTTTTTGAACGCTCGGAAGAATACTTTTCCACTCATCGTCTTTAACAAACCCTTTAAGATTTTGTATGTCGAGTTTCAGTTCCATGTTCTCTTCTCCATCTAAAAGTTTTCAAATGATTTTTCGATTATCCCGCCACCCAAGACAACCTCTGAGCGATAAAACACAACCGATTGTCCCGGCGTTACTGAGGCCTGAGACTTATGAAAACAAACATCCACCTTGCCTTCTTTAAGAGGAATAAGCCGTGCCCTAACTTCGGGTTGATTATATCGGATTTTAACCTTGACCTCTATTGGTTTCTTAGGAAAATCTCGTGAAACAAAATGAACCTCTTTAGCCAAAAGTCCTCGACTAAGCAAGCGCTCCTTAGGCCCAACATAAATGGTGTTTGTTTCTTTTTCCATTTTGTAGATATACACTGGATGCCCAAGGGCAATCCCAAGCCCATCACGCTGGCCAATCGTATAAAAACCAAGGCCTTGATGTTCACCTAAAACATTACCCTGTTCGTCTTTGATCAAGCCCGGGGATCCTAACGCCTCAGGGGCCTTTTTTTTAAGAAAATCTTTATAATCTCCACCGGTCACAAAACAGATGTCTTGGCTTTCTTTTTTTTGGGCGTTACGAAGGCCGAACTTCTTTGCCAGGGCTCTCACTTGATTTTTTACCAAACCTCCCAAAGGAAATAAAATAAAGGGCAGATCTTCTTTTTTTATTTGATACAAAAAATACGATTGATCTTTAGAGCCCTGGACGCTTTTCTTGAGCTCAAATCTTCTGCGCAGCGAGCGATGCACGATCTTTGCATAATGTCCAGTCGCCAAATAATCTCCACCGAGCAAACGGACTTTTTTGAGCAAGGTTCCAAATTTAATATATTGGTTGCAACGCACACAAGGATTAGGCGTGCGTCCTTTACGATATTCATCAATAAAATATTTAATGACTTTGTCGTTGAGGTCTTGGCCAAAACTTAAAACATGGTGCGGAATATTTAAAGTCTGGGCAACATTTTTTGCATCCTGAACGGCATCAGCCCCGCAACACGAAGGCCGGCTGCCCGATTCAAGTGGAATATCAAAGCACATCGTGATGCCAAAGACTTGATAGCCTTTGGATTTTAAAATAGCAGCCACCACCGAAGAATCCACCCCCCCGCTCATGGCGACAAATACTTTCTTGTTCTTATTTCGTTTAAACATATTCTGTCGTTTCCTTAATAGCTTTCCATGTGGCTTTTAAAATTTTTTGCAGCTCTTCTTTTGTTATGGATAACGGCGGCATCAACACAATCACATTGCCAAGCGGTCTTAAGATAATGTCGTCTTCGCGGACCCGCTGACAAACCTTGATCCCCATCTTTTCTTCCCAAGGATATTCTATCCTTTTTTTCTTATCTTTCACAATTTCTATGCCGACCATAAAACCTTGCTGGCGAATGCTTCCGACGTGCGCAAGGCTTTTAAAAATTCTTAGCTCCTCTTGCAAAAATTCAATCTTGGACGCAAGCTTGACTAATGTTTTTTCTTTATCAAAAACATCCAAGCTGGCAATGGCCGCGGCGCACGCTAAAGGGTTTCCCGTATAGGTATGCCCATGAAAAAATGTTTTTTGATCTTTATAATCAAACAAAAATCCATCAAAAATTTTCTGTGTTGTCAACGTCGCCGCCAAAGGAAGATAGCCGGCGGTCATACCTTTGGCCAAGCACATAATATCCGGCGAAACACCCTCGTGCTCACAGGCAAACATCTTCCCTGTTCGTCCAAAACCTGTGGCTACTTCATCGGCGATAAACAAAACATCATATCTTTTGCAAATATGAGCAATTTTCTTTAACGCGCCTTGAGGCCAGGCAACCATTCCCGCCGCGCCTTGCATCATAGGCTCAACAATGAGCGTAGCGATTTTACCGTGATTTTTCTTAAAAAATATTTCTAGTCTTTTGATCGCCGTAAAAAAATCTTTGTTAAATTTCTTTTCATCACCAAATGCGCTCGGATAAGGCGTAGGCCACTTCAGGGCTTTAAAGATCAAATCATGATAAACTTTATGGAAAAGATCTATACCGCCAACACTCACGCTCCCTAAAGTATCCCCATGGTAGGAATGGGCAAAATGAATGATCATTTTTTTATTCATTTTGCCCCTATTCTGCCAATACTGATACGCGATCTTTATCGCGATCTCCACCGCCGTAGATCCGCTGTCGGAATAAAAAACTTTTTTTAAGTTTCTTGGCGCCAAGCCGATCAACCGACGGGCTAAAACAATCGACGGAACATTAGAAAGCCCTAAGAGCGTTGAATGAGCCACTTTATTCACCTGCGCACAAATCGCATGATTAACCGTCTTGTTTTGATGGCCATGCACGTTGACCCAAAGGCTTGAAACTCCATCGATATACCAACGTCCATCTGTATCTTTGATCCAAGAACCCCTTGCTTCTTCGATCACAAGCGGTTCCTCGTTAAGCCAATCTTTCATTTGTGTAAAGGGATGCCAAAGATACTTTTTATCGTCGTAAACAAGTTGTTTAGTTTTCACCCTTGATGATACGTTCAAAATCTTTTCAACATTCATCTCTTTTGCGCATTGAGCCACAATTTTACGTTGATCAAAAGTCTTTAAATAAGGAATGGTCCCTAGAATTTCCACGTGTCCCAACTTTTTAATCGCTAAAGGATTTGTCTTTTCTGCAAGACCTCTGGAATTCTCTTTGTCCTGATTAAAAATAACTCCACAGACCTTTAAGCCTAAGCTACGGGCATGCTCAATTGTTAACAAC
>JBAYLJ010000177.1:0-3081 GCA_041664145.1 Candidatus Omnitrophota bacterium
CTATCAATATGGCCTCATTTAAAGTGTTTTAGCAAGGAGGAAAAATGAACTCGATTTTGATGTCTATTTTGTTTTTTGTTGTGATTGTCTTGACCTGCGGGATCATTGCGCATTTTCTGACAAACCTTGTCAGGAAGAAGATATCCAGCGAGGTTGCTGTGAACATTGCTTTTTTTGTTTTTATTTTCTTACTTTTGCTCTTATTTTATATGTGGGGATCGCATCCTTCCAAGACTTTACGCCCTTCAAATTTTCAAGGATCACATCAGATGAGAGGCGGAGAATAACATGGAACGAAAAAAAGTTTTAGGATTTTGGGACCTGGCGTTATTTTCCTTTTGCGCGATCTTTGGTGTCGAAGCCATCGCGGCTTCGGCGGCGATCGGGCCCTCAGCCCTTTCCTGGTGGCTGATCTGCCTTGTTGGTTTCTTTTTACCCTTTAGTTTGATCGCCGCGGAACTAGGGTCCACGTACACCGAACAGGGCGGCATTTATATCTGGATCAAAAAAGCCTTTGGCGATAAGTGGGCGGCTCGTGCTATTTGGTATTATTGGATCGCGTTACCGCTTTGGTTGCCGGCAATGTATATTGCGATTGTGCAGATTTTAAGTCATTTGTTTTTCCCCAATCTTACTCTTTGGCCGCAGATATTTATTGGGATTGTTCTCATATGGATCTCTGTCTTGGTCAATCTTTGCCCGTTAAGATTTTCTAAATGGGTGCCCAACGTCGGTTCTCTTACACGGTTTTTGGTGATCGCAGGGATGATCGTCGCGGCTATTTTGTATTTTTTAAAAAATGGGCGTTTGGCCAATCCTATTACATGGACAAATGTGATGCCAAATTTAAACGCGGCGGTTATTTTTATTCCGATGATCATTTATAATCTGTTAGGCTGCGAGCTGATCTCCGGGGCTGCAGGGGAAATGAAAGATCCTAAACGTGATGTGCCTAAGGCAGTTATCTTTTCCGCGTTTATTATTGCGTTCTTTTACATGATCACGACCGCGACGGTCTGGGTCGTTGTTCCCATCGCTGATATTAATGTCGCTAGCGGAATTTTCCAGATGTTTGCCCTCGCCTTTGAAGGCCATGCAGCCGTCTCGGCTATTACGATCGTGACCGGCCTTTTGATCTCTTTCACTCTTTTTGCGGAGATCGTGACGTGGAATTTAGGCGAGAACCGAACTGTGGCAGAAGCGGCCCGCAATGGTGAGCTTCCTAGAGTATTAGGGAAGATGACCGCGAAGTCTCAGGCACCTCTTGGCGCGTCTGTTGCGTCAGGGGTGATCTCGACTGTTATAATCATTGTTTACGGATTTATTGCTAAAAACAGTTCTGAGCTTTTTTGGCATGTGGTATCATTTAGTCTGGTTGTTGAGTTGTTTACGTATTTGATGTTGTTCCCCGCGTTTATTGCTTTGCGAAGAAAAGACAAAGATGTCGAAAGGCCTTATCGAGTGCCGGGCCCAGAAGGGTTTGCCATCTTTTTGGCAGTCATGGTGGAAATGTTTATTTTAATGGCGATGGTCGTTTTGTTTTTACAGCCGGGGAAAGATTTTGTAAGAGCGGCCTTGCCGCTCATCATAGGGGTTGTTGTCACTTTAGGGCTTGGAGAAGTGTTTATCGTGCGGTCAAGATCAAGAAAGTTCGGCAGTTGATGCGTAAAATATTTTTTATCATATCTTTTCTAGTCATGACGGGCGCGTGCGCGGCTGATCCGTCAGCAGAATCTCTCGCGGTTGAGCTCATCGGCAACGAAACAGTCCTTCTTGCCGTTGACGGATATGGTTAGAAATCTTTGGACCGTGTCCAGATAACTAATTGAGATTGTTGAGGTTCTAATGGAAGTGTCCCTGGCAAATGTTTTTTAGAGGAAACCCTGCAATCATTATCTCCGACACATTCGAAGAATGTGCGGAGTAAATTCCGACATATAACTTGCGAGCACTTCGTTCCGCAAGTTATGTCGTCATTTAAAGGAGGGCGTGTGAAAGTACGTTGTCCGGCTTGTAACAATGAAGTGCTTGCGGCCAATATTGATCTGGCGACAAGGATCGCGAAATGTTCAAGCTGCAATAATATTTTTGATTGTTCAAATCAATTTCCCGCGAGCTCATCTTTTGGAAACGACAGGGGCGTTGTCGACAAACCGAAAAATTTTACATTGATCCCTTCTCCGGGCAGCCTTTTGATCGTGCGAAGATGGTTCCATCCGGCTGTGATCGCCTTGACTTTTTTCTGCCTGTTTTGGAACGGCTTTATGGTGGTATGGTTTTATACGGCGATCAAAGAAAAGATATTTACGATGGGGTTGTTTGGGTCAGTGCATGGCGCTGTTGGCCTAGGGGTGTTGTACGCGGTCCTGGCGGGGTATTTTAACAAAACTTATTTTCGCATCGCCTATGACTCTTTGACGATCAGCCACAGGCCTTTTCCCTGGGCCGGACAGAGGACACTCGCGAAAGGGGATCTTAAGCAATTATATTCTAAGGAAGTGATCCATCACGGGAAGCATGGAGTTTCCCGTTCATATTCTGTGCAGGTTCTGACGCGCGACGGCAAAACGATCGAACTGGTCTCAGGCCTTTTATCAAGCACAGAGGCCTTGTTTATCGAGCAGGAGATCGAGAAATACCTTAAGATAGAAGATGTTCCTGTTTCTGGAGAACTTCCTCGATGAGGGCTAAAAAATATATCAAAAAAACGTGTCAGGCATTTTTTGTTCGGATAGCGCGACGCCTGTTTTAGGTTATGCGGCTTCCTTATGCGTTTGGGAATGTTCTTCTCGCGATATGGGGAAAGCGTCATTGTTAATGTTATGTAGCAATATGGTTTCCGCGTTGATGAAAAAGCGTGGAGGAAAGAACACGAAAGAACTCTTTTTGTTTATTGCAGTGATGAGTCTTTGTTTGGCAATGTTGGCGCAGCCTGCGGTTGCCAGCGAGGATTCTTTGCTTGGGCAAAATGATCTAGGACGATGTTTAGTTGCTTATTTTGAAAATGTTGATCTGGATCATGACAGTAGGCTAGAGACGGTTGCGACACCCGAACCGTCTCTATCCTACTGTCATGATCCA
>JBAYLJ010000178.1:0-3072 GCA_041664145.1 Candidatus Omnitrophota bacterium
ATATCACGACGATCAGAAAAATTTGAACGAGGGGTATGGACAAAATTGGACTCAGCTAAAGAATAAAATTCTCCGCTATGAGTGGATAAGCCTATCTGCGCACAATAGCTAACATTGTCTTGCCAGCTATCAACACACCAGCTCTGTGCTGTTGGACTCACCTCAATATCAAAGGTGCGATTAGCATTGCGTCCATTAAAATCAACACACGTCACATCATGCATGCGAAGGACGTAACGTGCATTATCAAAACTTTTTCCGAGATCTCTTTGGGCTTCTTGAATCTTTGCAGGAGCAACTTGCCAATAAGCATGAATCCAATTTGGATCTCTAGCCATAAGACGAAGGCGTGTTTTGTCTGATAGATCCGGAAGAGATGAATCATCGACATTAACATATTTTCGAAGCTGTGGTTTCTGAACAGGAATGTATTCAGCTTGTGATGGCTCAGGGACAACCTTTGCGATAGATAAAGGGTGCTTGAGAAAACGATTTAATGGCTGTATTTTTTTGAGCGAAGGAACAGAAAATCTTTTCTTAGAAGGAACCTTTGGCGTAGCTTTCTTTCTAGGAGAAACTTTTAATGTAGATTTCTTTTTGATTATTTTCTTTTGTTTTGACTTAGCTAAAGAAGGTCTCTTCGAAACTCGTTTTTCTTTAGACAAGTTTCTTCGCTTGATGCTGAGCTTTGATTTTATTATCTTTTTTGCCATCATTTCACATATGGTAAATAGTCAAAACTTCATCTGCAATAACATCCCAGGAGAAGACTGTTTCCGCCGCTACACGGCCGTTACGACCCATCCAACGTGTATAATCAAAATCCGAAAAGCATGTTCCTATGCCCCAGGCAATTGATTCAGGATTGGGATAGACTTTAAGTCCATTAACTTCATGCCAGATAATCTCACCAGGGCCTCCTGAAGATGTTGCCACAACGGGCTTACCTGCACTCCATGCCTCAAGAAGCACGATGCCAAAAGGTTCATTACGACTTGGGACACAAATAATATCACTGGCTTTAAAAAGATCAGTTAAACGCCAACCGCTTACAAATCCTGGAAATCGTAAGGCGTGATTAACCCCTTTATTTTTAGCTTGTTCTTCAATGCTCCAGCGCATTTCCCCATCGCCAGCAAAAACAAACTTTGCGTTCGGATGATATTTCAAGACATACGGAATAGCATCAACGAGCAAATCAGGACCTTTTTGATAAACAATGCGTCCGGCAAAAAGAAGCATCGGGTCCATCGGCCCAATACTGTATTGCCGCCTTACAGCTGCCGGATCAATCCAGCCATCATAATTATGACAATTAATACCATTGTAAACAGCATCGATTTTCCAATCAGGCAGACTATACGTCCACATGACCTCATTCTTTAATGCCTTTGAAACAGCAATAACGTGATCTGCACGATAAGTTGCTTCCCATTCGAGTTTTCGAATACGCTCAGACTGGCCCCCAAAGAAATTATTTCCACATCGACCATATTCAGTGGAGTGGATAGTGAAAATCGATTTTCGTCCACGCCCTTCTTTGATCCAAGCCATGGCGTTAGCTGTCAACCAATCATGGGCATGAATAATATCAAAAGCACCGATATAATTTTCGGTTTGAAAAACCGCATCCACAAAGGCACGGCACATGTTGTTAACTTCTTCAATAAAATCAGAATGTGATGCAAAGGGGCAGCGATGATAATGTACCCCATCGATACGCTCATACCACGGTTGACCGGACTGACCAATACGCGTAAAGACATGAACATCATGACCTTTACGTTCCAGGGCGCAGGCAAGTTCAGTAATATGATTTCCGATACCGCCCACATGAATGGAGTATAAAGACTCCCATGCGAGAAGCGCTATGCGCATTAAGCGGCAACCTCAATCACCGAATTAGTATCACCGAACGAATTAACGGCTGTGTGCTTGTTGGCCGGATCTGTCCACCACTTGCCATCAACAACAAATTTATATTCATAACGACCAGCACTAAGCTCAAGATCTGTTTTCCAGACACCATTTTTTTCTTTTTTCATTTTAAGACCAGCTTGACTCCAGGCATTGAAATCACCTGTCAAAAGCACGCTTGTAGCGTTCGCAGCGCTAAGCTGGAAGGTAATTTTTTTAGCCTTAGGCCCGCAACAAGAAGTTGCACATTTTTTGGTTGTTGTTTTGATAGCCATAGCGTATCCTTTCTTTTTTGTAAACTCTTTAATCTTTGAAGGTTAGAAACAATTTTCTATACTAGTTTAAAATTAAATTATTGTCAATTAAAATTTAAACGGCAGAAGAAAGAAATAAGAACTTAAAGGCTAGCTATTAATAGATTTACAGCAACTAAAACTCTTAATAAACTTTCTGTGGATTCTTTCTTTTCCATAAATCGAAAAGTTCGATGTTTTCCTTTCTCGCGACGTTTTTTATGACTTTTACAGGGCTTTTTCCTGAACGCTTCATAACATCATTCGAAATGTCCAATTCGTTAAATCCATATCTTTTGGCATCGCAAATCGTTGCACCATATACAATTTTGTCAATCCTTGCCCAATGACAGGCAGAAAAACACATTGGGCATGGCTCGCAAGTTGAATAGATCGTACACCCAGAAAGATCTATTGTTTTAAGTTTTTTGCAGGCAAGTCGGATAGCATTAATTTCGGCATGCGCCGTAATATCTGTTGTTTTCCAAACAACATTATGGGCCAGAATGACAACTTTACCTTTTTTAACGATACAAGCTCCAAAAGGTGTCTGCCCTTTCGATATTCCTTCCCTAGCTTTTTTCATAGCTAAAAACATGTATTTTTCATCGTACTCACTTTTCATAATAGCCTTTCGTAAAATTTACTAGGAAACGGTTCCTAAAAGAATGTCATCCTTAAGTTCAGAAATATTAACTCCTAAAATCTTATTATGCAGGTTCTGTTTTGACGAGACTTTAACGCGCAGGTAGTGATCCGTTAAACCAAACCAGCATCCTTTCTTTTTCTCTTCAAAAAGCACTTTTTGTTCTGTCCCAAGAAAAGATTTTAAAAATTCTTGCTTCTTACGCATAGACAATTG
>JBAYLJ010000179.1:0-3051 GCA_041664145.1 Candidatus Omnitrophota bacterium
GTCTCACCCGTTTTCGCGGAGGAACGGTTGAGCATCTGGGCAACAATGGCAAAGGTGCAGCCAATACAGATCGTTGGCAGCAAAATAATAACGCTCGCCAAAACAAATTTTGCGACATGAAAAACGAGGCTGTTTTTGCCGAACAAAATAAAAAATTGAAGAAAATAAAACGGCATTTGATCAAAGGTATTAACCCCCCAAAGGACAAAAAGCGCAACAAAGACCTGCGCTAACCCGAACACGTAAAGATCAATCGGTATTTTTTTCGCAAGCCATCCGATCAAAAGACTCCCCAAGGCCAACCCCGTCAAGAACGACGCAAGCATAAGGGCAAAAGAATAGACCGAGCTCCCTAAGCAAAGCGCCAAAACTTTTGTCCAGCATAGTTCATACGCCATAGATGTAAAACCAGAAAAGGCAAAGGCCGCTAATAAGATCACAAGGAGCTTCTCCTGGCTCAATCGACCTTGAGAATCGTCCTGAATATCTACGGTTTCGCTGACGGGTAAAGAGGCTCCCTTAAGCTGATCGCCATCGCCAGCCAAAAAAACCTTAAGCCGCAGAAGAAAAAACATCGCTAGCCCAATGAGGACATTGATCCCCGACGTCACGAACACTGTACCGTTGAGGCCAAAAACATAGATCGCAAAAAAGCTTGTAATAAGGACGCCTAGCACTGCCCCCAAGGTATTAACGCCATAAAGAAAACCGACAACCTTTGTTGTCTGACGACAATCTCGAATAAGAAATTTTGTTAAAACCGGTAAAGTCCCTCCCATGAGAAAAGTGGGGATAAAAAGAAAGGCAAAGCAAAGAAGGAAACGAAAAAGACTAAACTGCCAAAAACTCAGATGCGCAGCTTGGTAAACCCACACGTAAAACATTTCGATAAAAACCCAAAGCCAAGGTGTAAAAAAACAAAAAAGGCCTATGCCTATCTCTAAAAAGGCATACCAGAAAAGAGGATTTCCTTTTTTGTCAATTTGCCTCCCAAAGAATAAACTCCCCAGCCCCAGCCCGCCCATGAACACAGCCAAAATAGTACTAATAGCAAATGTTGTGTTGCCAAAAATAAGGCCTAGCTTTCGAACCCAAATCATTTCATACGCCAGCCCACAAGCTCCGGAAAGAAAAAATAAAACCGTAAGAAAAAGGAAAAAAACTGATGATTTATTCTTCATAGAGACCACGTGAAATGTTATCGAGGAACAAAGAGTTGATTAAAAACAGCTTTATAAATCCCTTCGGAGACATAAAATGTTGTTTTCATAAAATTGATGAACGAAAACCTCGGAAGGCATAAATACATCATCAATGCTACCGCGACGAGACTTACAAGATAGATCAAGGCGATCGAAAAAAAATATTGAGACTTCAGCGTTTCAGAATCCTGCTGACGCAAATCACGCGCCGTAAAGATCATATGCATTGCAAAAGTAAAACTTGCAAAAAATATAAAATACACAGAAAGGTCGATCTCTTTAATGACATACGAAGAGAAGTAAAGCAAGACAAGCAAAAGAATAGAAAAAATGGGTAAAATAAGAGGCGCCACGATGACCAGCGGAGCAAAGAATTTAAAGATATCTCCGACGAGCCCTTTGCCGTACTGGTACAATCCATAAGGCTCGGCAATAAAAAGATGAAAAAGAAGATACCCGATAATGCCCCACAAAAAACAATTACTCTGGATAGGGTCAAGAAGAAAAAGTTCGTTCATAAACCCCGTTGTCGCGGCAAAAATCAAAGGCAACAAGAGTAAAAACAATAAAAACTTTAAACCACTAAGAAGTTTTTGGACCAATGTGCTCCTTCCCTCCCATATAAGGCCTTAAGGCTTGTGGAATAACGATCGTTCCAGTCTTTGTTTGATAATTTTCTAATATCGCGGCCATGGTTCGCGCTAAGGCAACACCCGAACCATTAAGGGTGTGAACGCAGGAGGCCTTTGCGCCATCCTTACCTTTAAATTTAATATTTGCCCGTCGAGCTTGAAAATCTTCAAAATTTGAACAGCTTGAGACCTCCAGCCATTTATCAAGGCCGGCGGCATATGCTTCCAGGTCATAACATTTCGCCGCAGCAAAACTCAGATCGCCTGTCGCGAGCAACAAGACCCGGTACGGGAGGCCAAGGAGTGTTAAAACTTTTTCCGCATGGCCAACCAGCTTTTCTAGCTCATCATAAGACTCTTCTGGCTTAACAAATTTGACAAGTTCAACTTTGTCAAATTGATGCACCCGCATCAATCCCCTTGTGTCCTTACCATACGACCCCGCTTCTCGCCGAAAACAAGCCGTATAGGCCGCATATAAAATGGGCAGGTCCTCATCTTTTAATACCTCGTCACGATGGAGATTGGTGACCGGGACCTCAGCTGTCGGAATTAAAAACAGGTCTTCGTCTTGAACCCGATACATATCCTCTTCCATCTTGGGCAACTGGCCTGTTCCAGTCATGGACGCACGATTGACTAAAAAGGGCGGAAAAATTTCTTGGTATCCATGCTCTTGCGTATGAAGGTCCAGCATAAAATTTAAAAGGGCACGCTCTAGGCGCGCGCCATCCTTTTTATAAACAATAAAATTCGATCCTGTGATCTTTGAGGCCCGTTTAAAATCAATAATATCCAAACCTTCCGCAAGTTCAAAATGCGTCTTCGGCTTAAAATCAAAGGTGGGAATGGTGCCAACCCGACGGACTTCTTTATTTTTTTCAGGACTGCCAACCGGAACAGAAACATGCGGAATATTTGGAATACGAAGAAGAATGGTCTCGATCTCAGCGTCAAAACTCTTGATCTCCGGCTCAAGGGCACTGATCTGGACGGAGACTTCTTTCATAGAAGCGATCTTGGCCTTTGGATCTTTTTTTTCTTTCAAGGATTGACTGATCTCATCGTTAGCAATATTTTTCTTCTCTCGCAAATCATCAAGCCTTGTTAAAAGCCTGCGCCGTTTTTGGTCGATGTCTAGCAAATGATCAATGTCAACCACATAACCACCGCGCGCAACAAGAGCGCTGCGGACAGCCTTGTCATTTTCACGTACA
>JBAYLJ010000180.1:0-3036 GCA_041664145.1 Candidatus Omnitrophota bacterium
CCCCCATAGGCCCCGCTGATAGCGAGACGAAGTTATAAAAAAATCCCGAATCTCCTTACCTTCGGAAACTCGGGATTTTAAACAAAAAACAACCGCAATCCTAAACATCTTTCGCGGCTGATCCCCTTAGCCTCAGGGCTTGACGCCCCTTGTCCGTAGGTAAACCTTGCAAAGCTTTCAAACGTATTGTTAAAAGAACAGGCCTTAGAAATTCCTATCTTTTCTTTAACTCGTCAATGGCCTGATCAACCATGGTAACATACGTCATAGTACTTGCACCGCCGACTAAAACAGCGACCATGCAAGCCTCGAGCATTTCTTTCTTTGTCCATCCTTGGCTTAGGCAATGCGTAACAGCACGGGTAAGGCACACAGGACACTTTTGGCTAACACTTGAAACCAATAAAAGCAGCCATTTTGTTTTTTCAGGAAGACGATTAGACTTTAAAATGGTTTCTTTTTCGTTTATAAACGCATCGTATTCCAACGGAACAGTCTTACGGATATCGGTCATACATTTATTAAAACCCTTAAGAATTGTTTTGGGATCGTATGCCATAGATCGCCTCCTGTTTCTTACCTGTACTCAAGTAAAGTTTTATCGTACGATAATCTATCAAACTTTATCGCTGCGGTCAAGATAATGCGTATGCAAAAGTTCATGGCTCTTGTGTCCACAGGGTCCGTCCGTTAAAAATTCTTCATACAACTTCTTAATATCAGGATTTTCATGGGACTTGCGTAGTTTTTTGCCTTCGTCTTCTTTATAAATCGCATTAATACGTGCCTGGCGTACTTCATCAGTTGTAAATCGCGGCTGCCCCCCTCCGCCAATACATCCACCGGGACACGTCATAACTTCGACAAAATGATAATGCGCTTTTCCCTCTTTGATAAGATCTAATATTGCTGCGGCATTTGACAGGCCGTGTGCCACAGCGACTTTGAGCTCAACGCCTTCTAAAAAAGACCAAGCCGGAAGAACCTGCTCGAGCTTAAGGGCTGCTTCCTTGATCCCTTTCAAGCCCGCCAACGGTTGGACGTGAAGGTTTTCTAGCGGCAATTCGCGACCTGTAACGATTTCGTATGCAGTCCGGATAGCAGCTTCCATAACGCCGCCGCTATTGGCAAAAATATCCGCCGCACCCGACGAAATCCCAAGCGGCGAATCCATCTGTCCGTCTTCCAGGGCCGTAAAATTAATACCAGCCGCCTTGATCATCTGACCTAATTCACGCGTTGTTAAGACATAATCAACATCTTGAACGCTGCTGCTATTCATTTCAGGACGATTACATTCAAATTTCTTCGCCGTACATGGCATGACCGAAACAACAACAATATCTTCAGGACGCAGACCTTTCTTTTGCGCATAAAACGTCTTAGCAATGGCACCAAACATCTGCTGAGGCGATTTACACGAAGATAAGTTTGGCAAGAACTCAGGATAAAAATATTCGGTAAATTTGATCCATCCCGGTGAACAACTTGAGAATTGCGGCAAAGCAACTTCCTTTTTTTCCACCAAAGCCTTCTTAAGACGCATCAAAAGCTCTGTTCCTTCTTCCATAATCGTCAAATCCGCTGCAAAATTAGTATCAAAAACAGCATGAAAACCCATGCGGCGAAGAGCGGTAATCATCTTTCCTGTCACAAGGGTCCCAGGAGGATAATCAAAGCACTCTCCTAAGGCAGCACGAATCGCAGGAGCAGTTTGTACAATCACATGCTTTGTTTTGTCCTCAAGCGCAGTCCAAACCATATCGATATGACTTTTTTCAACAATCGCGCCCACGGGACAAACCGCGGCACACTGCCCGCACTGCACGCAAGGAACATCTTCAAGGCCTAAAGCAAACGCAGGGCCGATCAATGTTTTATACCCACGATTTTGAGGAAAAAGTGCTCCAACGCGCTGGACTTCATTGCAAACAGTAACACAACGACGACATTTAATACACTTCCCTGAATCGCGCACAAGGGCTGCCGATGTTACATCAAAAAAATGCTTTGGCTTTTCGCCTGAATAACGAGATTCTCGAATCCCTAAGCTATACGCCAAAGCTTTCAGCTCACAATCATCTGCTCGATCACAAATTTGACAATCTCCTTCATGTTCACTCAGCAAAAGCTCAACAACTAATTTGCGTGCCTTACGAACACGAGGACTATTTGTAAACACCACCATTCCTTCTGAAACAGGTGTTGAACACGAAGAAACCAAGTTGCGGCCTCCTTGCATTTCAACGACACAAACACGACAAGCGCCAATAGGGTCTTTACCTTCCAAATAACATAAGGTAGGGATAGTAATGCCTATTTTTCGCGCTGCCTGTAAAATTGTCATATCGGGGGAAACTTCAACGCTGTTACGATCAATAGTTAATTTGACCATTATGCCTTACCCCCTTTCTCTTCTAAACATTTTCCATAATCGCAGCGCAAGCACCTCTTGGCTTGCCGCCGAGCCACGCCTTCGTTCCAGGATTGCTCAACTTCATCAAAATTATATTTTCGGCGAGCAACGTCAAGTAATCGCAAAGGATCGCGGGGGTAAGGAACAGGATCCGCATCCGGATCAAAATCAACCTTAATTGTTTTTTGCTTTCGCCAAAAAGCATGATCTTCTCCGGTCAAATATTGGTCGATCCCTACCGCGGCATGTTCTCCTGAAGAAATAGCCATAACAACTGACGATGGACCCGTAGCGACATCACCTCCAGCAAAAATCCCTTCAACGGAAGTCTTGCCAGAAACGGGATCAGCAAAAATAAACTTTCTTTCTGAAAGCTTCATCGTCCCACTCTCAAAAAGTTTCTTTGCATCCATTGTTTGTCCAATAGCAACGATCACCTGATCCGTCTCCATATCAAAAACATCTTCTGTGCTTGCTGTAGGACGTCGTCGACCCGTCTGGTCGAAATCCCCAAGTTTCATATGGATACACTTAAGCCCACAGACTTTTCCGTTCTTGTCCTTTTTAATTTCAATGGGATGAGCTAAGGGCAGAATCTTAACGCCTTCATGAACAGCTTC
>JBAYLJ010000181.1:0-3036 GCA_041664145.1 Candidatus Omnitrophota bacterium
CCGCCTAAAAGTTGAATATCAAAATGGCGCATCCCTGTGGTACGGCAGCTCGCCTCGCGCACAACCGCAAAGGCCTCGGGGAGAATGTCATCCAAAACCTTTTCGCGCACAAGAGAAAGATTCTTTTTGGCTTGGTCGATCTGATTCTTAAGGTTGTCCCGTTCTTGATTATCTTTCTCCTGGCGATATTCTTGATTGAGCCGATCACACTCTTTTTGCGCAGAAAGGGTTTCGCGGACAAGCCGTTCTTGAAATTCTTTTGTTTTGGCGCGAAGCTCATTATCAGTTAAAATCTTTATTTTTGGCTCAAAGGCATTGACCTTAGAGACAACAGCCGTCAGGCTTTTGACAAGGCCGATGGAAGAAAAAGGCAGGTCAAGCGGCAGGCAAATGTTGACCTTAGGGCTCAGGCGGTCAATATGTTTCTGCGCCCTGCGAACAAGCATTTTTCCAAAAATAAATTTCAGCATAACTTTAAGGCCTTTTTCTTAAATAAGCTTCAATGAAAGGATTGATATCGCCGTCCATAACCTTTTGAACATTTCCCACCTCAACGTCGGTGCGATGATCTTTGATCATGCAATAGGGCTGAAAAACATACGATCGGATTTGGCTTCCCCATTCAATTTTTTGCTTTTCCCCGTACTCGACCGCCATCTTATCATCTTGTTCTTTTTGTTTCTTCTCGTATAATCTCGCCCGCAAAACCTTCATTGCGGTTTCTTTATTTTGCAGCTGTGAGCGCTCGCTCTGGCACTGTACAACGATCCCGCTGGGAAGGTGCGTCAGGCGTACGGCTGAATCCGTTGTATTAACCCCTTGCCCGCCCGGGCCTGAGGCACGATAGACATCGATACGCAGCTCATCAGGATTGATCTGGATATCAATATCATCTTCGACCTCCGGGATAACATCAACCGACGCAAAAGACGTATGGCGCCTTTTATTCGAATCAAAGGGCGATATCCTGACCAGCCGATGCACGCCTTTTTCAGATTTTAAAAGTCCGTAGGCCATATCGCCTTCGATACGCAAGGTAACATTTTTAATCCCTGCTTCTTCTCCGACGAGAATATCCAAGACCTCTGATTTAAAACTTTTATCATTAGCCCAGCGCGCGTACATACGCAAAAGCATGCTTGCCCAATCACAAGACTCTGTTCCGCCCGCGCCGGCGTTGATGCTCAACAAAGCATTATTATGATCAAATTCTCCGGCTAAAAGCGTTTGAACCTCAAGGATATCAACAGCCTTGGCCAGATGATCCAGCCCTGTTTGGATCTCTTTAAGAAGTGAAGCGTCTTGCTCGGCTATCTCTGAAAATTCTTTAAGATCATGGAGCTTGGAAAGGCCTCCTTGAAAAGGCTCAACAATACTTTTTAAAACTTTAAGCTCGCGGATAAGCTTATTAGCATGCTTGGTATCTTCCCAAAAATTCGGGACCGACATTTGCTGCTGAATAGACTCCATCTCCCGTATTTTTTCAGGAAGGTCAAAGAAACCCCCGGAGTTCATTAAATCTTTTTTCAAGATCGTGTAGCTGTTTATCGATATCGTCTGTCATAGAAGCCTGCCGTTATAAATTGAAAAATATTATAACATAATGTTTTTCAAATACAATTGTTCCATTGAAACACGTTAGCTAAAAAACAAAAGCCCTTGAAAAGGTCTAGAAAGGTCTCCTGCTCATCGTTTTCATGCCCTTAAGCTCCAGCGCAAATTCATCGCGGCTATCCGAAGCATGAGAAGCCACCTCTTCAGCTACCACCCCTTCTCTGACAAGCTGGGCAAGGGTCTGCTTAAACGATTTCATACCAAATAACTTTCCATCATCAATAAACGATTGGATATCGCGTGATTTTTGTTCTCGAATGAGACGCGCGATCGTCGGCGTGACGACCATCGACTCATAGGCTGGAACGCGGCCAGAGAGGTCTTTGCGGGCAAGAAGCCTTAAGGAGATCGTTCCCTTGAGCAGCAAAGAAAGCTGAAGGCTGATCTCTGATTGCAAATAAGGTGGGAAAAAATTAATAATGCGCTCAACGGTTTGCACCGCGTTGCTGGTATGGAACGTGGCAAAAACCAGGGCGCCCACCTCTGCGGCCAAAAGAGCTGCCTTCATCGTTGCCTCATCGCGGATCGTTCCCACAAAAATGATATCCGGGCTTTGCTGTGTGCCATGGCGCAAGGCCGTAGGATAAGAAAAGAAGTCGATCTCCATTTCTCGCTGATTGATGATGCTTTTTTTATTCTTAAACAAATATTCAATAGGGTCTTCAAGCGTCAAAATATGCTTTTCTTCATGTTCATTAATATAATCGATCATGCTCGCAATGGCGGTGGTCTTGCCGTTGCCGGCCGGCCCGCACGCTAACACAAGGCCTCGCGGCTCAGAGCAAAAACGCTCAAAAAGTTCTGCAGGAAGGCCCAGATCAGAAAAAGATTTTGTCTTGTTGCGCACATAGCGAGCAACCATTGCCGGCGTGCCTCGCTGAAAAAAGAGATTGATACGAAAACGTCCCACCTCTGGGTCAATATAAATGAAATCTGCATCTCGATTCTTATAATAATGTTCGCGCCGAGCCTGGTCGGGAAGAAAGGCCAGAACAAGTTCTTCCATGTCTTGCGCGGACACCTTCTCCTCAGAGAGAAAATGAATGGCGCCATGAATGCGTGCGCGCGGCTCCGCGTGAACAGCTAAAAAGAGATCTGAAGCCTCTTTCTCATACATCATTTTAAAATATTTCTGAAGTTTCATAAATGAGCTCCCATTTTCAGGCGTTAGCGAATATATATATTTGCGACCGACTCGATTTTCCTAAACGCAAAATTTTCTTTTAAATTATTCTACCTTAAAAAACACACCGCAAGAATCATTTTTGACAAAATTGTTGGACGATCTCCTTTTCCAGCAAAAGTAATTTCTTTTTCGTTTTAACGCCAAAAGCAAATCCGCCGGGCGTGCCATTTTGCGCGATCACGCGATGGCATGGAATTAAAAGCGGAAAGGGATTCTTATTTAAAGCCTGGCCAACC
>JBAYLJ010000182.1:0-3007 GCA_041664145.1 Candidatus Omnitrophota bacterium
GATTGTGGATGCCATCAAGGTATCGGTTGAGGCTCTTGATGAATGCGTTGCTAAACTTATCGAGACTGTCAGTGCATTAAGCGGAGTTACTGTCATTACGGCCGATCATGGCAATGCCGATGAGATGTTTACAGAGAAAAATGGTAAACGTGTTGTCAAAACAGCTCACACCTTAAATCCTGTGCCATTTATTATTGTTGATTCGCAATATCAAGGGGAGTATCAGATGGCGTCTTTGGCGCATCGAGGACTTTCTAATGTTGCGGCGACTCTTTTAAATCTTCTTGGGCTTGAGAAGCCTGATCATTATGATCCATCGTTGATTACATTTAAAATAAAAAAATGACTCCTGGAATAATATTATTTTTTATTGGTTTCGTTGTTGCAATGACGGTCGTATCCTTTTGCATTTTCTTTGACCAGGCCATGCTGACTCGCCGAGAAACGATCTATCGTATTCCCTCTAGCGGCAAGCGGGTAGCCCTGACCTTTGATGATGGGCCTTCACCTATTTGGACAAGCCTTGTCCTCAAAGAACTTAAAAAAGTAGATATCAAGGCGACATTCTTTATGACAGGGTATCATGTGAACCAATATCCTGACCTGGCAAGGCAGGTGGCCGAAGATGGCCATGAGATCGAAAATCATGGCTATGCGCATAATGTTGTTTTGTATTATCGCCATGAAGAGCTTGAGTCAGAAATTAAATATACAGAATATCTTATCAAGAAGGTAACAGGGCAAACCACGCGTTATTTTCGCCCGCCCAAGGCGTGGATCGGCCCAAAAACAAAAAGAAGGATCAGGGAGATGGGCTATGATGTCGTCTTATGGTCATTGAACTCTAAAGACTGGGTTACCTTTGACGCACGGCACATTGTGCGTTTTATTGTTCAGAGAATTAAAAATGGCGACATTTTGTTGTTTCATGATAGCGGTGGTGTCTTTAAGGATGAAGGGGGAGACCGTTCGCAGACTGTTGCGGCTATTTCTTTGCTTGCTGATGCCTTACGAGAAAAAGGATTTCAATTCTGTACGATTAACGAACTGATAGGGGAGGTTGCGCATGTTTGAAGGGAAAAAACATCTTTTTTTAATTATTGTTTTATGCGTTTTATCTCTCTTTACCTTGATGATCGGTAACGATGGGGTTAGCTTGACGCATCCTGATGAAGTCTTTTATAATCAGACGGCCAAAGAGATGATCGCTCATCGATCATGGCTCACGCCGTATCTTTTTGGTCAGCCCCAGTTTGAGAAACCGATCTTGACCTATTGGCTTTTGATCGTAGCGATCAAGATTTTTGGTCTGACAGCTTTTGCAGCACGCTTTATGCCGTCTTTGTTTGGCATTCTTGGTGTTTTGTTAACTTATTGGGTGGCGTTCTTGATGTTTCGCAAGAAGACGGCCGCCTTTTTGTCAGCTGTTGTTTTATCAACAAGTTTTATATGGGTGGCATTGTCACGGTCTGTTCTTACGGATATGATCTTTTCTGTTTTGGTGACCTTATCGATCGCTTTTTTTTATTATGCCTATACAAATACCAAACGCAAGACTCTCGGACTTATTCTGTTTTTTGCTACCTCAGGGTTAGCCGTTCTTGCCAAAGGAGTCCTTGGATTTATTTTTCCAGCAGGGATCATGATCTGCTATTTGATCTATCATCGTGATTTAAAATTTTTAAGATCTTATGCGACACTTGCAGGTTTTTTGCTATTTTTGCTTATTGCTATTCCGTGGCATTGGCTGATGGTTCAACAGTTTGGTAAAAGTTTTATTGAAGAATATTGGCAAAATGTTCATGTTCGTCGTATTTTTCAAGCCGAACATCAAAAGAGCAATACGTGGTATTTTTATTTATTAACGATGTTCGCCGGGGTTTTTCCATGGAGCCTTTTTCTTGTTCCAGCAGGATTCTTGCTGAATCGAGTTTTAAGAAAAGAAAAAGAGTTGCGTCCGCATTTTGTTTTCCTTTTTATATGGATCGGGTGGGTTTTTTTCTTGATGCAAATTGCTCAATCAAAACTCTCAAGCTACATCTTTCCCTTTTTTCCTGCCCTGGCGATTTTGCTTGGATTTTATTTCGATAGAATTTTTATGTCAAAGCCCTCTCTACTTAGCGGCGATGATCGAGAGAAAGTTTTTCATTTTATTTTCTCATTGATGAGCGGAATTGCTTTACTAGTAGGGTGCGCCGTTGCCCTTTATTTTGTTCCCAAATATGGCCCTGCCTTTCATGCGGTAAAAGCAGGTTGTATTTTTATAGGATTACTTTTTATTTGTGCGGTAAGTGTATTGATCTTTACCTTCAAGAAAGATTTTGTGAAAAGTTTTTGGGCTACGTCATCCCTCATTGGGATCTTGTTAGCGTCTTTGAGTTTTAGCTATGCGGCTGCAGAGCCGTGGGTGTCTTGCAAGCAGATTTGTGATGTTTTTAAAAAGATTGACCCGTCACAGGATGTTATCTTGACGAGCAAGTTTTATGCGCGTGGAGTTCATTATTATACGGATCGGCCGGTTGCGGTCATTGATATCAATGGTTCAGGGTTTTTTAGTCCGCACCCCATTGCTTTCCTGTCGACTGATGAGCAGGTGATCGAATTCTTAAAGCAACGACCGGTAACGTACTGTATCGTTAAAAAGAATCAGTGGGAGAGCCTCAAGCGTATTACGCAAGATAAATTTAACATTATTTTCTTTCAAGAGATAGGTGGAAAATATATACTAAGCATAGAACAGTTTAAGCAAGCTTCGTTAAAATGAATTGATGCCAATGACTGAAGAGCAACAAGATTACAATCAGGAAAAATTTAGGGTTATTTTTGAGAATTCACCCATTGCTATTTGGGAAGAAGACTTGTCCTGCTTTCATGAACTTCTCGATCAGCTTAAAGCCGATCATGTTAAAAATATGCGAACATATCTTTTGCAGCATCCTCGGCTTGCCTTGCGCGCTTTCCGAAAGATCAAGATTACCGATGTTAATAGGGCGGCGCTGGATCTTTA
>JBAYLJ010000183.1:0-3003 GCA_041664145.1 Candidatus Omnitrophota bacterium
CAAAAGATTAAAGAGGCGAACGAGGAGCTCGAGAAGCGCAGAGTCGAAGCCGAAAAACTTGTTAAGGAGATGCTTGAGAAGGGTGAGGAGCAGACCAAGGAAGAGCGCCAAAAGATCGTTACCAAGGCTCGTGCGGAGGCAGAAGAAGTTATTAACAAGGCCCAGCGCACTAAGGATGCTGTGCGAAAAGACATTGAAAAAGAACTTCACCTTAAATTAGTCGATGAGTGTGCGAAAATCTTTAATATGATTTTAAGCGAGAAATCCTCAAAGGTTTTTAGCGAGTCCCTGGTTGAGGAATTTCTTGATAGCCTTAAGGGTATTGATCCAGGCCAAGTGAGCCCAGAGGTTGATAGCGTCACGATCGTTACCGCGAGCGAGTTTTCAGATGATAGCCGCAAGAAGATTGAGCATATTCTTAATGATAAACTTAAGCGGCCGATCAAGTTTGTTTACGAGGCTGATCCTTCTGTGGTTGGCGGGGTGGCGCTCAAGTTTGGAAGCCTCGTTCTTGATGGTAGCTTGAAAAGTATTATTCAGGATACAACCATAAAGTTAAAAAAACAATTACAGCGCGGCGATTAAGACAGAGGAGTTTATGGGGAAGGCCAATAAGATCAAGGGTGATTTGGATGACATTGTTGAGCTTGTTCAAATTATTCAGATCTTAAAAGACGTTGCTGATAACAAGTTTCACACGCTAGCTACTCGAAAAGATCGTTTTGCGCGTTTTGGTGAATCTTTCGTTGAATTCTTTCGGATGATAAGTCTTTCTCGTATTCGGCATCCGCTTGTTTCTAACGATAATCCGAAGACCGCATTAGTTGTCATCACCTCTGAGGGAGGCTTCATGGGTGATCTCAACACAAGGGTTATCCGTGCTGCGGCTAGCGAGATAGAAAAATATCCAGATTGCGTGGTTCTCGCGGTTGGCCGTAAGGGAGCTGCCAAACTTGCTCCTATTATTCGCGGCCTTGAGATGAAGACGTTTGAGGATCTTGCTCAAACTGGACTTTATCAGGTTGCGATCAATGTTAAGGATTATCTTTATACAGGGATCATGGAAAATCGTATAGGCCGAGCTTTGATCATTTATCCATGGTCAAAGAATTTTATGGTTCAGAAGCCGCGTATCGTAAAGGTGTTGCCTTGTGATGAGCTGTTAAGCAAGCAAGAAGAATTTGTTGATAATATTGAGCATGTGCTTGAAGAGTCTGACCCTGTTGATATTATTGAGCAGCTTGCTTCTCTTTGGCTTGTATGCCGTATCTACGAGATGTTGCATGATACCAGCATTTCAGAGGCGGCAGCGCAATCCCAACAGCTGGAGACAAGTCTTCAGAAGATGCAAAAACAGAAAAAAGGTATTCAGATGTCATTTCAAAAAGCAAAAAAATCTGATATTAATAAAAGTATGCGTGAAGTTTTTACCGCACGCATGATGACAGGCGGCCGGCGCTAATTTCTTTATGGAGAAGGAGTACGTAGATCATGGCTGATGATCAATTAGAAAAAAAAGACGAATTACCATCCGGGGCGCCCCAAGGCAAGACGGAGGCCGTTGTGTCAGAATCAAAAGACAATTCGCCCCTTGCAGAATTAAGAAAACTTGGCCGCGGCCTGGGACGCATTGTGTGTGTCCAAGGACCTGTTGTTGATGTGAGCTTTGAAAATCCTATCGATATCCCAGCTCTTTATGATGTTATTCATGCTGAGACCTTTGATAAGCGGTTAGTTAAACTGCAGTGCGCGGAACATTTATCGCAAAAACTTGTTCGTTGTGTTTCTTTGATGGACACGCTCAACCTTCAGAAAAGCAGTATTTGTTTTAATACTTTTCAGCCGATCGCCATTCCGATCGGGGAGCAGTGTTTTGGTCGCGTTATGGATGCCACCGGGCGGCCTCTTGACAACGGTGGGCCTATTGTGACAGGACGTATCGTTCCTATTCGAAAACCCGCGCGTCAGGTTCCTTTTGATCTGAAGAGAAAAAAAGGTGAAAAGCCGGAAGTCTTGGAAACAGGGATGAAATATGTTGATATGTTGTTTCCTTTGGTCAAGGGTAGCAAGACGGGTATTCTTGGAGGAGCTGGTTGTGGCAAAACGGTTGTTATCCTTGAGCTTATTAATAATATTGTTGCAGCGCATGATGGAGCGTGCGTCTTTACTGGTATTGGTGAACGTATTCGCGAAGGAAATGAGCTTTTTCATGAGTTAAGAGATAGCAAGCTGCTTCGACGCGTTATGATGACTTTCGGGCAGATGGATCAGCCGCCGGGTTCACGGGCGGAAGTTGTCAACACGGGCATTACGCTTGCAGAGTCCTTGCAGGATCAAAACAAGGATGTTCTTTTGTTTATGGATAATATTTTTCGTTTTATTCAGGGAGGCCAGGAGGTTTCAACGCTCTTGGGAAGAGTTCCGGCTGAAACGGGTTATCAGCCCACCCTTGCTTCTGAGGTTAGCTATGTTCAAGAACGTATTCGTTCCATTGAAGGTGGCGGTTCTGTTACAGCCTTGCAAGCTGTTTATGTTCCTGCCGATGACATGACAGACCCTGCCGTTGTTACGATCTTCAGTTATCTCGACGGAACGATCGTTCTTTCGCGTGATTTAGTTCAAAAAGGGATGTATCCGGCCATTGATCCCTTGATGAGTAGTTGCGGAAACCTTGATACGGCCATCGTTGGGCGTAGGCATTTTGACATCGCGCAGAATATGATCCAGCATTTCAATAAGTATAATGGCCTCAAGCGTATCGTTGCCGTTATCGGTATCGAAGAATTAAACAAAGAAGACCGATTGATTTATAGTCGCGCGCAAAAGTTGTTAAATTATATGACCCAGCCCTTTACAGTCAGCGAGGTTTTTACTGGTAAAAAGGGGGAGTATGTTTCTATTGAAGACAATGTCAACGGATGCGCGAAAATTTTAAGCGGTGATTACGATAAAGTAAAACCTGAAGATTTTTATATGATCGGAAAAGTTCCCAAGATCTAATGA
>JBAYLJ010000184.1:0-2988 GCA_041664145.1 Candidatus Omnitrophota bacterium
CATATGTACAAATTCTGCGGTTGCCCCGCTTAAGCGTGCCACATATCCCCGGCCATGAATCTCGGGGTCTTCATGAGCGCTGCTTGCGATAAATGATGAATTCTCTAAAATACTGCGTCCATACTTCTCCGGATTTAAGAATGGAATGAGCACATGTGGTAAATCTTCATAAAATTCTTTGTAAAGACCACAGCGAAGAAGCTCAAGCAAAAATTTATATTCCATGTGAACCCAAATGGATTGATTTTCAAGCCACCCAGCCGGGAAAATACGCGCCCTTCCAATTTCCGACGACTCTTTGGATAAATCGGTATTCACGCGATACATTTTTAATTTCTTATCAAAAAGGACGCTTTGCCTAACTTTGTCATAAATTTTCTTTGCTTTTGCTTGGTCTTTCTCAATACGAAACGCATGAACAAAGCCTTCCAAGAAAAGCGGAAGGGCATGACGCTTAAACCCGAGGGGAACAATAAAGGGAAATCCTTGTTCGTTAGTTAAATTAAGCTTCTTATAATGAGTAATCTCATGGCTAAAATAGGTTGATAAAAAGCCTTTTTTATCTGTTGCAAGCTTGATAGCTTTTTCTGTTCGGCTAATAACAAGATTCAAAAATTTCTTGATCTGTTCAATGGAGATCTTCTTTTCCTGACCGCTAATCCCCTTAAGCGTTGCACTGCGATAATTCTCCTTTGCCTGATTTGACTTTTCCCAAAAGGAAAGCGAATAAGGCTCATCGCGCAAGATATCGATCATCTTCATCATAAACCCAAAAAGCTCTTCAAAGATCTCAATTGTTTGATTATTCGAAAGATGCATCTTTTCAAATGATTCAAGCAAGAATAAACATAACCTTTTTAATTCAATGGTTTCGCAGATCGAAGATCCCAAAAGCCCAGGCAAACCGTTTAGGGCATCATACCAGCTAGGCTTATCGGCCTCCATTTCAATACCAATACCTGAAGGGTCAAGAGAGGCTACCTTATTGGCAACCAAACAAAGGCATTTAGTTAATAAATGTGTCACATAAACATCTCCGCGTCCATTTTTAACACGTAAAACATTATCGATCTTTGCCTCAGATGCTTCTTTGCACATCTTAGAGACAGAATGGTATTGACGGGGGCCACGGCTGGTTAAAACATAATGACTGCGTCTGGGTAATACATAAAAAGCGTTGTGAAAAAAAGTAAAGATCTTTTGTCCTAAAAGAAGTCTTTCAAGTTTTTCTGGAAAAACATTCAAAAAACTTTCCATCAAATCTATATTATAAGCCCAATGGTCAATCCAAAAGCCTTCTCCGTGCTCAGCTAATTCGGTCGCTGTGCACAAAGATAAAATCTTCATCAAAAAATCTTTCGGCGTTGTTTTTAATTTAATATCCTTTTCAAAAATAGCCTTAAGAACAAATCCGGGGAAAAATTCTTTGCTAAGAAGATTTCTAACAAGCGCACTATCTTTTTCATCAACATACTGCTTTACCAAGGCATCTATTTTACGAGGATCTGTAAAATGAAAAGCAGTTCCTTTGACAATAAGCGGATTATATCCATCGGCTTGAATAAGATTAAAGAAGTTGATGATACTACCTTCATTCAAGTCACGGTTAAACCAAATATCATTTCGCCGATTTTGGTTCACATCACGATAGTTACCATTTCCCTGAGAAAGAAAAGTAGGATTAAAAATAAAATAATTATAATCCCGCTCAGGATCTCCGTGTTTTCGGCTGAAAACATTAAAAACCACGGGACCTTTTTCTGTCTTTAAAGAAATGGGCAATCCTCCACGCAGCACATTATCAACAAAGGTTTGCATGGCATAACGATTAAACTCACGCGATGCGCTATGCGTGAAAACATAATTCTGGACTTCTTCCAAGATCTCTTGATTTCTACATCTTTTATCTTTGACATACTGGCCGTTCAAACTTCGCTTAACAATATGATTAAGTTGCGCCTTGCTATGGATGTGGCCGATCAAAGAAGTCACGACCCTTTTTTCTTCAGGTAAAAGAGAAAATTGTGCATAGGCCATAGCGGAAGGCGTTTGATTACGGGTCTTTTGCTTTTTAGGAACCGTAAAAACCTTTGACTCAAGAAATGCTTTTGGATAGCTAAAATCAGTTGCCTTGCTAAAGACACAGGAAGGTTGAACAATCGGGGCGAGAAGCCTTGGCTTTCCTCCATCTTGATCAAAACAAAAATAAAAATTCCCCTCATTAATATTTTCCACGTAAGGCTTATCAGAAATAATCACTTCTAGATTGTAAAAGGGTGCCTTGTTCTCAAGGTTTCTCACCTGAATCCATGCCTCAATCGTACGTGAAATATCTTTTAAGAGCCGATCATTAAATCCATAAGGAATAATCGCTGGCATGCCATCAATAAGCTCAATGTCATAGGGTATCTTTGATTTATTTTTAATGGTGACCTGTCGGATCAAAGCCGCATACTGCTCTTCGGGTAAAGTTGAATAATTAACCTCAACAGAAATTCCAAGAGTCTGGTTAAACTCTTCAATCGTCAGATCATGAGAAGAAATAGCCATTTTCTGAAAAACTTTATATTTCTTATTTTGTAAGTTATCCTGAAATGGCTCATAGTAAATAACATCTTTGCCCTTTTTAATTTTGAGAAAAGTACGAAATCCGTGCAATGACGTATAACGATAAGCTTTGTTGGCAGGCTGGAACTCCATGATCGCTTTGTCTTTACTTTCAATACCAAAGCTGGAAATGCACTGTCCGCGATTAACATAAAAAACCCACATGGGGATGCCCCAAACTCCCCCAATCCCAGAGAAAAAATTTGTAAAGATCTTTGCATTATTATAGTCTTCAATGACAAAACGGTTTTGGTCATCTAAACAATATTTCGGTGACGCAACCTGACCTTGATTAACTTTCATGACTTTCCTTATCTTTAGAATGGAGCAACCGGTTTTCTCAACAGATTATAATACCCTGACAGTTTGGCCCAAAAAACA
>JBAYLJ010000185.1:0-2981 GCA_041664145.1 Candidatus Omnitrophota bacterium
ATAGTAATAACCATTCCTTTCCGTTGTTTTTCCAGTTTTGCATTTTTGCATAAAAGGAACAAATAACTGTGTAAAAAATTATTTGTACTCTAGCTCTTGTTGTTTGTTTTGCAAAAATACCAAAACAACGTGAGATTATTAACCTCACGCTGTCGGTAATATAGAAATTTATTTTTATTCGGCTTCGGCTTCAGTTTCTGCAAATTTCTTTACATCATATCTGTCATATGCTTTCTGATTAATTTCTACAGTCTGATTTTCTGTCCATGATGATACAAGAGCGTCAAATTCTTCATCTTTTATTTCATGAAACGATGGCAGCAAGATGATGCTATCTCTTGCTTTTTCAGACTCGGGCAAATGCCATGCATAATTTTGATACGGCGTTTCACGATGTGCGTTCATCACACCTGGACGCGTACTGACACCTTGGTCCAATAAATATTGCATAAGTTCATCGCGACTCTTGGGGGCATGATCTAAAATGCGCACAAGATAAGAAGCCCAATTATATTTTGCATCTGAAGGCTCAGAAAAAACTTCCATCCAAGAAATATCTTTTAAGCCTATCGCATACATTTGTGCGATTTGTCTTCGACGCTCAAGCATGGCCGGTATCTTCTTCAACTGTTCAATACCAATCGAAGCCTGGATATCAGACATGCGATAGTTATAACCTGTGACGTCGTAGGTTTCGAAAATAACTTTATTTGATTTATGACGAACTAGATCCGAAGTCCCCATGCCCTGATGCCTCAAGAGCCGGACCTGAGCATCCAGCTGTTCGTTATTCGTTGTCAGCATGCCGCCTTCGCCAGTCACAAGAACTTTTCTTGGATGGAACGAAAAACAAGCCATATCTCCATGCGGTTTTCCAACTTTTCCAAAAGATTTCCCGTCGTCTAAAGAAACCTCACTTCCGATCGCATAAGCAGCATCTTCAACTACGGGTACCTGAAATTTTCGTGACAGTGCTAAAATATTCTTAAGATCACAAGGCATCCCAAGCTGATGCACGGTTAAAATAGCAGCCACCCGCCCTAAAGCCTCTGAAGAATCTTTTTTACGATCCACAAAATACTTAAGCGGAGACTCACCGCCAGCAAGTTTTAAAACATCTTTATAAAATAGCTGACCTTGACGACACACACATTTTTCTTCTAAAAACTGTTCCAATGATTTTACAGAAAGATTGCACGTCTTTAGATCAATATCCATAAAAACAGGCTCGCCGCCACAATGCCGCACGCAGTTAGCCGTTGCAATAAAAGAATGACTTACCGTGATAACGACATCTCCAGGTTTTACCCCAACAGCAAGAAGGGCTAGGTGCAATGCGGTTGTGCAATTGGATGTTGCGCAGGCATATTTTGAACCAACATAAGCAGCAAAGGCCTCTTCAAACTGCTTAACCTTTGGCCCTTGGGTAACCCAACCCGAAAGAATGGCCTGCCTGGCAAGCGCTGCTTCTTCTTCACCTAAGAATGGCTTTGTGATAGGAATCATATTTTGTTTATTTTATCCAACCAATCAACAAGCAATGTCAAACCTTGGGCCAATGGAATCTTGGCCTCGAAACCAATTTGTTTCTTAGCCTTGGATACATCAGCCTTGCGGCGGTAAACCTCAATGTTGCTACGCTCACCTGGAATCGGCATATACTTTGGCTTTAAGGGCGATTTCATAACTTTAAGGAAGCTATGGCACAAATCTTCAAGGGATGTTTCAACGCCACTGGCACAATTAAAGATTTCATTGTGGCAATCGCTCTTAAGCGCTAAAACAGTCGCGCGGGCAACATCTTCCACAAAAATAAAATCCATGGTCTGCTTGCCATCGCCATAGATCAAAGGCTGTTCATTCTTGCGAATGAGATTGTACCAACGAATGAGCACTTCTGTGTATTTTCCCGAAGCATCCATGCGCGGCCCATAAACATTAAAATAACGCAAGGTATTGGATTTTAGATGATGCGTTTGAAAAAACGAACGAAACATCAATTCATCAGCCACCTTCAAGGCACCATAAAGCGTATAATTATTATAGGGATGGTGATCTTCTTTAGTTGGAAAATGATCCGCCTGCCCATAAATTGAAGCCGTTGAGGCTAGAACAGCTTTCTGAATTTTATGCACAGCGCATGCCTCCAGAACATTAAAGGTTCCAACCGCATTGACCTCCAGGGCATGACGGGGTTCGGCCATGCATTGAATAATCTTAAGAGATGCAAGATGAAAACAATAGTCAACCCCTTTAAAAACTTTATCCAAAAGAGCAGTGTCGCGGATATCTCCATCGACAATGGTTAAGCGTCCCGTTGTCAACGCTTCATTAAGGTTTTCTCGTTTTCCATGGTCAAAATTATCAATGCAAATAACTTCTAGGGCTCCTTCACGGAGAACTTGATCAACAACATAAGAGCCGATGCAGCCAGCCCCGCCGGTCACAACAATACGTTTATTTTTCAAATCATGCATAAGTTAAAAATACTCCTGATAAAGCTCTCTTAGGCGGATGGTACCCTTTCGAAATAAAGACCCTTCGTGGTGCAATGAAAAAAGTCCCGATAATGATTCTTGGGATACGCGGCTTGCCAAGCCGATAGCGGCAGCATAGACCGCAGGATTATTCAAGTGCTTTGATTCTAAGTGAACTTTAGCTAATTGCGTAGAAAGCGAGAGCTTCTTTTCAATATGCTCAATAAGCCCAGAAAGTAAAGCTCCTCCGCCGCTCACCACAACCCCTGATGAAAGATGGTAATCTAAATCCGATTGATGGATAAAAGGATAAATTTTTTCAACAAAATTTCCAGCCCAAGGCGTTGTAATATTGCAAACGCTTAATCGGTCAACCGTAACATACCCCGTATCGCGCTTGACAAGGATCTCTCCTTTAACGACGGGCTCTCCTTCCCCTGACAACACCATGGCATAAGAACGTTTAATGTCTTCCGATAAATCAAAGGGTAGGTTCAACCCTCG
>JBAYLJ010000186.1:0-2972 GCA_041664145.1 Candidatus Omnitrophota bacterium
ACCATTCTCCACAAGTCCAGATCCGCAGTTCTTTTATTTAACAAAAGAACATGATATGGCATTGACGAGTATTCTCATTGAGCTACGTTTGCGACGAGGATTGGCGGTCATTTTAGGTGATATCGGTACTGGCAAGACAACTCTTTCCCGCAAGCTTTTGCAAGAGCTTCGCGATCGCGGCAACATTATCTTTCACATGATCCTCAATCCTGATTTCGAAACAGAAGAGCAGTTCCTGACATCTTTGTTACGAAATTTTAACATCGATTTTCCTTCCTCTCCAGACGCAAGCGCATCACTCGATAAGATCAAGATCCTTGATTTACGTGATGCCGTTGAGCGTTTTCTTATTCAAAAAAGTGAAGAGCGTCAAACCATTATCCTGATCGTTGATGAGGCACAAAAACTCAACCTTGTCACGCTAGAAGTTTTACGCGTTCTTCTTAATTTTGAAACCAATGAGTATAAGCTGATCCAACTTGTTCTTTTGGGCCAGCTAGAACTTTATTCAAAGATTGTGGCGATCCCCAATTTTATAGATCGTGTAAGTTTTAAGTACACGCTTAACCCTTTAGATATTCAAGAAACAAAAGAGTTGATCAACTTTCGCATTCGTCAGGCGGGATACGAAGGAGGCATGCAGCTTTTTGATGATGAGGCTATGAGTGAAATTTATAATTATGCCCGCGGCTATCCTAGGCATATTACGATGCTTTGCCATAAGGCGCTTAAAGAACTTATTTTGCAAAATAAAGAAGTTGTTGATCGAAAGATCATTCAAGATCTGCTAGAAAAAGAACAAAAAGTTGGTTGGGGGCGAGCTGAAAATTTTCGTCGTGCAGGCCATCCGATCGGGTAAGAGCAACCTGTTAGGCGCGTAGGATGTTTGGTTAAAAGTTATGGCTAAAAAAGAAACGGCAGAGCAAAAGTTATTACGCATGATCGAAGATGGGGGTACCCCTGCCGGTGCTGGCGCCCAAGGGGCGCAAGTTGCGATGGCTCAAAATGCTGCCCAAGATGTTGCAGCGGCTGTCAAGGGAACAGGGATATCCATTCCTCCTGTTTTTTCAATTCTTAGCGATAAAGTTCAATCGATCTTAGGGATGTTTGCTGGAAAATCATTTGGCTTAAAGCAAGTCAATACGGTGTTCATCATTTTGATCGTTGTTGCGAGCTTAGGGCTAGGTTTTTTTTATAAAAGTGAAACAACTTTTTTAGACAGGGCGATCGATTTTTCAAAAGGGCTTAAGGAGTCCGACATGGCCAGCGCAATACGCATCCTTCCGCAATACGAACCTCTCGCTTCTTTTTTGGATGTTATTTTAAAGCGTAATCTTTTTAGGCCATATGAAAAAAAAGAAGAAGTCGTTACAGATGCTCCAACAGGGTCTGAAAAAGTTGCTGCGAAGATCAAAGATCTTAAGCTGGTGGGGATCTCCTGGCTCAATACGCCAGATTCTGCATCGATCATGGTGGAAAACGCTGAGGGTGTGACAATTTTTCTGAAAAAAGGAGACACGATCAGCAATGTCATCGTTAAGAAAATTTTTGTTGATCGCGTTATTTTTTCTTATGAAGACCAAGAAATGGAAGTAAGGCTATGAGATATCTTCGACGAACGTGGTTCCTGAGCGTGGTTTTATTGGCCTTTTTGATGAGCGGTTCTGTGGGTTTTACCCAGCCGTCCACTGAGGATGCAACCGTTGACCAAGCATCAACCCAAAAGCCCTCCTCTGAAAAAGCGATCAAAGAAAAGCAAGCCGTTGACCGTGACCTGATCAACAAGCTGTTGCTTGAGCAGCCTGAAGAAATTGTTTTTGACCCCAAGCAGCAACCTCTTGAAGAGCGCATTGTCCGCAAGATCACCCTTGATGTTCGTGACATGAACATCATTGATGTTATTAAATTTTTAGCGATCAAAGGCGATTTCAATGTTGTCACAAGCAAGAGCGTTGAGGGTCGCGTGACGCTTTATCTCAAGAGTGTTTCTATCCGGGACGCCTTGGATATTATTCTTATTTCGAACAATCTTGCGTATCAGATCCAAAACGACATTATCCACGTTATGTCGGATACAGAATTTGAAGCAGATTATGGCCGCAAATTTAACGATCAAAGCGTTGTGAAGACTTTCTTTTTGACGTATACAAAACCAGGATATGCCTTGAACACCCTTGAACAAATAAAAAGTTCTTTGGGAAAGATTATTATCGATGAAGACACGGGAACCGTGGTTGTGATCGACACCCCCGAGGCCGTTGCGCGTATGGAAAAAGCTATTGCCGAAGTTGAGAGGCCTATGGACAGCTATGTCTATAGCTTGCAGTACGCAAAAGCGGATGTCTTGGTTGAAAAATTAAAGGCACGCATTGATAGTCTTGCGGTGGGATCGATCACAGCCGATGAACGTTCCAACCAGATTGTCATTCGTGCCTTGCCTGACCGCAAAAAAGAGATCCTTGAGGTCATCAAGCAGCTTGATACCAAAACCAAAGAGGTTTTGATCGAGGCGCAAATCGTTCAGATCGTGATCAAGCCCGAATTTGATTTCGGTATTGATTGGAATTTAGACTTTAAAGGTAGCTCGGACAAGGAAATTTCAAAACTTTCATTTGAAAATGTTTATTTAAACGAAGATACATTGACATCCGCTGATGCCCTTTACAAGAATTTTGGCAAGATTGCTATTGGCCAGATCGGTATCGGTCATTTCATCACCAGCGTTCGTGCCTTAAAACAGGTCAACGACACCAAGATCCTTTCCAATCCAAAGCTCCTTGTGGCCAACAATGAAGAAGCCAAGATCCATATCGGAGATACTATTCCCTATATTATTTCCACGACAACGGGGACTGGTGATAATGTTGTCACGAGCGAAGACGTGCGCTTTGTCGATGTAGGATTGCAGCTTGCGGTCACGGCGACGATCAATGATGAGGGCTATGTTTCCATGCGGTTAAAGCCTGAGATCT
>JBAYLJ010000187.1:0-2952 GCA_041664145.1 Candidatus Omnitrophota bacterium
TCAGACCCTTATGCGGTGGCTAGGCATGCCGATTGCCTTTTGCTGTTAACCGAGTGGGAGGATTTTCGAACAATGAATTTTGTGAAAGTCAAAAAACTTATGAACCATGCGCTGATCTTCGATGGCCGAAACTTTTTTTGCAAAACAGAACTCGAACAACTTGGTTTTGAGTATTTTGGTATCGGTGTCAAGAATCAACAATCTTAACTTCTAAAAAATGAACATCCTTGTGACAGGCGGAGCTGGTTTTATCGGCTCTCATTTTATTGAGCACTTGTTAAGAGCCAATCCTCGTGATTGCGTGGTGAATGTTGACAAATTAACGTATGCGGGGAACCTTAAGAATTTGAAGGATGTTTCTTGCAGCAAGCGATACAGGTTTGTCCAGGCGGATATTTGCGACGCAAAGAAGATGGGAAAGATCGTTTGCGGGTGCGAGGCGATCATCCATTTTGCCGCTGAAACACATGTGGATCGTTCGATCAAGAATTCAGGTGTTTTTATTGAAACGAATGTGCAAGGAACACACGTTCTTTTGGAAGCTGGCCTTCGACACAAGATCAAGCGATTTTTGCATGTGAGCACAGATGAAGTTTATGGCAGCCGCTTAAAAGGCTTTTTTAAAGAAACAGATTCTTTGAGTCCCAGCAGTCCTTATGCAGCTAGTAAGGCAGCGTCGGATTTCTTGGTCTTGGCGTATGCCAAGACTTATAAAATGCCCATTGTCATTACACGTAGTTCAAATAATTTTGGGCCGCGTCAGTATCCGGAAAAAGTGATTCCTTTATTTGTGACAAATTTGCTTAAAAATAAAAAGGTTCCTTTGTATGCCGATGGTGGCAACGTGCGCGATTGGATTTATGTTAAAGATAATTGTGAGGCGATCGAGCTCGTTTTTCGTAAAGGCAGATCAGGGGAAATTTATAATATCGCCGCAGGTCAGTACATGACAAATCTTGAATTAACAAAAAGAATTCTTAAAGTGATGGACAAGCCTTTATCAATGATCAACTATGTTCAAGATCGTTTAGGCCATGATTTTCGCTATGCTGTTGACACTACAAAGGTGCGTAAACTTGGGTTTTCTCCAAGGTATTCTTTTGAACAAGGATTAACATTAACCATTAACGGGTATTGTGCAGGGTGCTAGTTAAAGAATTAGAAAAAAGAATTAAGAGTAAAGAAGCAAAGATCGCGGTTATTGGCTTGGGCTATGTTGGCTTGCCACTTGCGGTGAGCTTTGCCCGCGCTGGGTTTAAAGTTTATGGCTTGGATAAAAGTGAGGCGCGCGTTCTCCGTATTAAAACAGGCAAGAATTATAACGAAGATGTTTCCTTGCCTGAGATCACACGGCTTATCCACAAGAAGGTTTTTGAACTATCAACCAATCCTTCTTTGCTTGTCAAAGCAGATGTTATTATTATTTGTGTTCCGACACCTCTGAAAACAAAATATACGCCTGACATTTCTTATATCGTTGGAGCTGTGAAGGATATACGAAAATATATGCGTAAGGGCGCATTTGTTATTTTGGAAAGTACAACGTTTCCCGGGACAACAGAAGAGTTGATCAAGCCTTTACTCGAGCGGGGCGGACTGAAAGCCTCCCGAGATTTCTATCTTGCGTTCTCGCCCGAGCGCATTGATCCGGGGAATAAACATTTTTCTGTGACTCAAATACCAAAAATTATCGGTGGCCTTGATCCTGCGGCAGGCAAGCTTGGAAAGGCCTTGTACGGTAAAATTATCAAGAAGGTTCACCTCGTTTCTTCGCCACGCGCAGCAGAAATGACAAAACTTTTAGAAAATTCGTTTCGCTTGGTGAATATCAGCTGGGTCAACGAATTAGCTATGATGTGTCATAAATTGCATATTGATATTTGGGAAATCATTGAGGCGGCCAAGACAAAACCTTTTGGTTTTATGCCTTTTTATCCAAGTTTAGGCGTGGGAGGCCATTGCATTCCAGATGATCCGCTGTATCTTTACTGGAAGGCCAAACATCATGGCATTAGTTCAAAATTTATTAAACTTTCTGCGGATACCAACGATCGCGTTCCTGATTATGTTTTGTCTCGGCTCAAAACTCTTCTTCATGTTCAAAGAACACGCAAAGCGCGCGCGCGTATTCTGGTCGCTGGCGTGACATACAAAAAAGATGTTAAGGATCTGAGACGATCTCCTGCGTTAAAATTTATCACGCTTCTCCAAAAAGAAGGTTATGATGTTAATTATTTTGATCCCTTAGTTTCTTTCTTGAAAATCGGACATCTTAATATGAAGTCTGTTTCTTTGAACGCAAAGGAAATCAGCAAGGCGGACTGCGTTGTGGTTGCCGTTGCACATACCAAGGTTAATTATGATTTGATTTTAGATAAGGCACAGTCTATTTTTGATCTGTGCAATGTTTATCAAGGGCAAAACAAGGCAACGATTCATCGACTGTAAAGGATAGAGTTATGGACAAGAAAACACTTCTTATTACCGGTGGGGCAGGATTTATCGGAAGCCACTTGTGCGATCGTTTTATCAAGGAAGGGCATCGAGTGATTTGCCTTGATAATTTTATTACAAGCGAGAAGCAGAATATTGAGCATCTTTTAAAAAATACTGATTTTAAATTTATCGAACATGATATTTCAAAAGAAATTGCTATTGAGGAAGACGTGCATTATGTTTTGCATTTTGCCTCTCCGGCGAGCCCGATTGATTATATGGATCTTCCCATTGAAACCTTAAAGGTTGGCGCCTTTGGGACATATCATGCCTTAGGAATTGCAAAAGTAAAAAAAGCAAGATTTCTTTTAGCTTCGACCTCTGAGATTTATGGTGATCCGTTAGTGCATCCGCAAAAAGAAGATTACTGGGGCCATGTCAATTCTATCGGTCCGCGTAGCGTTTATGACGAAGCAAAGCGTTTTGCAGAAGCCATGACCATGGCCTATCATCGCA
>JBAYLJ010000188.1:0-2941 GCA_041664145.1 Candidatus Omnitrophota bacterium
AAAATATTTGATGCAGTCTTTAGAGAAATATCCAAGTATTTTTCTTCAAACCATTTTCTCTTTGAACGAGGAAGTTTATCAAGAGCTGGTGGCAAGAGCTTTGCAGTATCTCGACATCGTTCCTAAAGAGTATCGAGCGCGATTAGTGAACACGATCTTTTCTTTGTCGACACGCAAAATTTACGATGATCTTTCTCTCAAAGAAAAGTTATTAGCTTTATCGAAGGTACAAGGCCTTTTGGTTCGAGGGCAAACAAGAAAAGGGAAGGAAACCCTTTTGATCTCTAGTCAAGACTGGATCTGTCCATCCCTTGCCATTCTTTACGCTTATATTAAAGGTTATGATTTTGTTGTTTTTAGCGATCGAAGAAGTATGTCTAAAGAGCTAACGCAAGAGGCTTTAAGTGCGGCGGCGATCTTTATGGTTTTCGTAGGAAGCCCTTATTATACAACTCTTTTGCGTGACGAGTATGCGGTCGAGGAAAGCAAGGGAGAGGTTATTCCCGAGGATGAAGAGAACCTGCTTAAGCTATTGTCAGCGGCGTTAAAAAATGTACGGATCCAATATAAAAGAGAAAGAAGCTTTGTGTTAACGAATACCCAGGAAGGCGTGGCCCAGATTTTTCAGAGGGAGTTGGCTCAACGTTATGCGCAAGAATGTATAGCCATTTTAAGAAAAACATGTGATGTTCTCGTTGCCTTTCTTCATAAGCGAAATATTTTAATTTCTGAAAACGATTTTTCTATTGCCCTTGTTGGTTCTTTTTCCAGAGAAGAAGCGACTTATGAATCAGACCTTGATTTTGACATTCTCGCAAAGAACGCACAGGTGGCTGACTTGTTTGAACAGCAAGCCGCTCTTTACCTTGCCGACTTTTTGCGTAAGGTCGGATTTGATATCGGCCCATCAGATGAACTTTATCAAAGCCATATGAAGACGCGATATCGTCTTAAAGAAGATCGTTTGTTTGATGTTCGGATGAATCCTGAAGATAGGCGTAGCACCTTGATCCGTTTTTGTGATTATCAACATACCTGGGGATCAAAAGACGTTTTTGCTGACTTTGTTGGAAATGTTCGAGGAGAGATTATTGAGCATTACGATGAGAGTCTGTCCATGATGCGGTCTGCCGTTGATGAATATGTTGAGATGGCCAAACTAGGGCATGGGATATTTGCAAAACGCAACTTTGTTGTTTTATTTGATCTAAATCGTCAAGTTGTTTTTGATCCCAAGTGGATTATCAATGTTTTGGAGATAGGATTGCGAGAAATTATCATACAAAAACTTCCTATTCTTTTAGCAGACAAATTCTTTGATCTTAATAATATGCCAAAGAAAAAGACCGATCTTCTTAAATTTTTCTACGAATATGACTTCTTTAATGGCAATGGCGCAGAAAAAGTTGAGAAAATCATCAGCGCGTACCATCGCCTGTTAGAATATCGTCAAGCCAAGGCCATTGCGGATGGGTTGAATACAGCTTCGCAATATTATCCAGGATTTATTAGTGATGCCAGCACTATCGCAGCTTTCGTTCTAGAGCATATTGTCGAGCGACGGGACCATCTGCTGAGACAGCACATTAATGACCCCGTCATTTTAAATCATCGAGGGGAAGAATTGTCCCAAGTTGTTGTGGATCATTTCCCGGATCATGAAATTTATTTACGCATTTTAAATGATAAAGCAATCCAAGGCCAAGATGTTGTTGTTCGTCATGCTCTAGAGTCTTCACACGACTTGGTTCAGGTTGTTTTATTAGCTAATGCCCTTAGAACGTATGAGGCAAAAAGTTTAAAGCTGATCATTGAGACGAATTCTTATGTGACGTATCAAAATGGATACCGCTATATATTGTATTATTATTTTGATGAAGTCTTCTTTTCTAATGGGGAAAGGATAGAAGCTTCAGAAAATATTAAAATCAATAAGAAATCCGGACATATTTGGATCGATACCATTTTGTATCAGCATGCCCGTTTTCAAAAGGATGCGCAAGAAGCAGCTGACAAGATCTCAGCCGATAGCGCAAAGATCGAAATTGTTAAAGTTGAACAAAATCCTCTTCACTGGAAAATAGCCCTTCCGCCCGCCCTTCGAGGGAAAAGTATCGCCCTCATTCACAGTACAGAAAATACACAAGACATTGTGGAGCTCTGGTTTATTCTTGTTGCGTTGCGTCGAGCCCAGGTCAAGAATATTTCACTTGTGAATACCTACGAAGGATATTCAAGGCAAGATAGGATCTTCCAGCCTGGTGAAGGCATTAGCGCCAAGGTTATGCTTGAGGTGATCGATCAGCTTTTAGATCGACACATCGCTCTTAATATTCATTACGGAGGCAAGAGCGGATGGATAACGTTTGAAGGATGTAAAGTTTATAACGTGAATGCCTTTGTTTCTGTGGCTGAAGGCATGGCAACTTGGATGATAAAAGAATTAGGGAGCATCGATGCCTTTTTAAAAGAAGTGAAGAACCACCCGATCCTTTTGCTTGGGCCCGACGATGGATCGTTTCCTTATGTGCAAGAAACCATGGCGCTCTTAAAGGTTTATCTTAAAAAGCATTACGGCTTAACAGTTGATATTTATTGTGGTTATATGGACAAAACGCGTGTAAGCGGGAAAAAAGTTAAGATCCCCGGATATGTGCTAGATCAAGATAAAAATAAAATTGATAAAATCAACGGAATCGATCTCAAAGAATTTTGGTGTTTTATTTTAGATGATGAAACATCGCACGGATCAACGTTATTTGCGGCAACATTTTCGTTGGTGCGCAAGCTTTCTGTAGCCTGGCAAAGGGTTTTGGCCGGTGTTATCCATGGGAAGCTGGCAAGAGGAATGGCTCCTTTTGAGACCGGATGGAATGAACAAGAAATCAAATTTGCTAAGGAACCGAGACCAGAATATGTAACGGTTGATGACGACCAAGAT
>JBAYLJ010000189.1:0-2937 GCA_041664145.1 Candidatus Omnitrophota bacterium
AAGGGCGGTTTTTTAGCCCGGTGTGCGGACGCGGGATGTTTGAAAAGTTGCCTGAGTAGAAGAAGGTAACTTGCTGGCGCTCCGACTACCGTAAATAGAAATTAAGGAGAGTCGGAGGTGAGCAGCTTGCAATTGTTTTGCGGTAAACACTGTATCATTGATTATTTTGCTGGCGTAGCTCAGATGGTAGAGCAGCGCATTCGTAATGCGCGGGTCGGGGGTTCGATTCCTCTCGCCAGCTTAAAAATGTTTGCGGGCTGACAACGTTGAGTGTCGGGGGGTCATCGTCTTTTCCTGTAACATAACAAGAAGGAAGACGATGCGCCAACTTCGTTCTAGCAATAAATAGAGGAAAAGTTGGCGTCGATTCCTCTCGCCGCTTAAATTCTTCCTCTAAAATATTTAGAGGAAATTTAAGTGTCCCGATTTCTGCTAATTTAAAATTATGGAGAATCGGGTCAGCTTAAAAATGTTTGCGGGTTGACAGCGTTGAGTGTCGGGGAGTCCCAGTTTTTTCTGAATTAAAGAAGTTAGAGGAAAACTGGACGCCAGCTTCGTTAGAAAGAATATAGACCGTCATGATTAAATTGATCGACAGCTTTAAGAATCAAAATTTCCTTCGCCTGTGGCTTGCGCAAATTATTTCACAGTTTGGCGACCGCATTAATCAAATGGCTTTGATCGGCTTGATCGCAAGCCGCACGCCTGGATCGACCTTAGGGCTTGCCAAGCTTCTTTCCTTTACCATTGCTCCTGTGTTTATTATCGGGCCTGTAGCTGGCGCCTTTGTGGACCGCTGGGATAGGCGACAGACCCTTTTTTTCTGTGATATCTTGCGCTGCCTTCTTGTTTTGAGTATCCCCACTGTTTTTATTTACCAGAAGTCGATCTTGCCGATTTACGTGGTTGTCTTCCTTGTGTTCTGCTTGAGCCGTTTTTATGTTCCGGCGAAGATGTCGATCATTCCTGATCTCGTGGAAAAGAAAGGATTGCTCGTTGCCAATTCTTTGGTGTCTGTGACAGGGATGATCGCTTTTGTCTTGGGCTGTGCCTTTGGAGGCATTCTCGTCGACAAGATCGGCGCGCGCGGCGGATTTATTTGGGATGCTGCCACCTTTCTTATTTCCGCATTGTTGGTTTTGTCGATGAATTATAAAATGGATATTCGTGTTGATAAGGATGAGCTTCTATCCGCCGGAAAAGAGATCATCGGCAATATCCGCAAATCTCTATGGGTTGAGATCAAAGAAGGTGTCGTGTATTTCTTTAGCCATAAAGAAATACGGTTCGTCAACGGCATGCTTTTTATGCTTTTTTCAGCCGCAGGAGCAGTCTATGTCGTGATCATTATTTTTATTCAGGATGCGTTCCAAAGCGTCACAAAACATTTAGGATTCTTGGCCGTTTCGCTAGGAGCTGGGCTTTTTGTCGGTGCGCTTCTTTATGGACGTTTTGGGCAAAAGGCATCACGATTTTTAACGATCTTTATTTGTTTAATTTTAGGCGGTGTATCGATGGCGGGTTTTGCGCATATTGTGCATCGCACTCCGCAAGTTTTTACAGCCTCGGCCTTGTCTTTTTTATTAGGGCTCATCATTGGACCGATCTTTATTGCCGCGAATACCATCGTGCATCAGGTGAGCAAGGATGAGATGCGTGGGCGTGTTTTTAGCTCGCTTGAAATTGTCATGCATTTAGGATTTCTGATCGCGATGTTCATCAGCGCTTTTGTCTCGGACAAGCTTAAAGTCCCTAAGGCGAATATTTTGATCACGGTCGGATATGTCTTTGCCTTTGTCGGGTTTTTGGGTTTAGTGAAATACCGAAAAAGGTTAACAAGGCGCTCAGGTGAGGTTTCTTGATGAAGCGATTTGCTGTTTTTGCAAGCGGTAACGGATCAAACCTTCAAGCCATTATTGATGCGTTAAAAAAGAAAAAGATCGCGGCAGAGCTGTGCGTTGTCGTTTCGGACAACAAAGAGGCCTTTGCCTTAACCCGTGCGCTTAAGGCTGGAATTCCGACGGTCGTAGTAGACCCCAAGGCATTTAAAGATCGCACGGCCATGGATAGGGCGATCATCAAAGAGCTCAAGGCTTTTCATGTAGACTTTGTGGTCCTTGCTGGTTATATGCGTATCCTAAGCCCTGATTTTGTTAAAACCTTTCGTCATAAAATCTTGAATATCCATCCAGCGCTTCTTCCTTCGTTCAAAGGCGCTCATGCCATTAAAGATGCTTTTACCTCGGGTGTCAGCTCCACCGGTGTTACGGTACATCTTGTTGATGAAAAGGTCGATCATGGGCCGGTTATTGCCCAGGAGGCTTTAAAGATCAAGAAAGCCGATACCCTGAAAACGCTTGAAGCACGTATTCATCGATTAGAACATGCGATGTATCCTAAAATTGTGGACCGTTTTGCCAGAAAACTTTCTTTGTAAGGATGCTGTTTTAGTTGATTGTCCTGTTAAGGCCTAGCGTAAGATCAGAAAGAATTAATAACCGCACGATCAAGCCATAGGATGAGAATGTTATCAAAGTTAACGGTCAAGATGGCGCGCTGGAACAAGGCATTCCTCGGCTTGATCGTTTTTACCTTCCTTCTTAATTTACCCTATTTTCTAAATCTTGCTTTTTACCGTCATGATTCGTTTAGCTATCTCACCACCTTTTATACAGCGTATAACAATTTCTTTTATCATGGTGAAATAACCCAGTGGTTTCCATACTCTGCCTATGGGGTTAATGCTGATTTTATACAGATAACGCTTTTAACTGTCGTTGATTATTTCTTTATCATTGCCGGCGGGCTTCTAAAGATCAAAGAGACGTTGCTCCTTTTTAAGCTATCGCTTTTTTTAGAGCAGATTATTTTCTTAATGGGGATGTATCTCCTGGCTAAGAAGCTCTTTAAGGACGAAGTGACGGTGTTCTTTGTCTG
>JBAYLJ010000190.1:0-2894 GCA_041664145.1 Candidatus Omnitrophota bacterium
GAACAAGTTCTTGTTGCGTTGGTTCGCAAGCATTTTGATTTGACACCAAAAGGTATCATTAAAACGCTTAAACTTTTAACGCCGATTTATCAAAAGACAGCTGCCTATGGTCATTTTGGCCGTAATGAATTTACATGGGAGAAGACGGACAAGGCAAGCCTTTTAGCAAGAGAAGCAAAGAAAAGATAATTGAAGCCTAGACTTATGGAAGCCAAAAGGCCGACATAAGTCTATTGGTTGAACTTACCTCGACACATTCTTATGAATGTGTCGAGGCTCATTAAATAGGGAAATTTTATGACAACAAAAGCAAAGATGCAAGATTATAAAGTGAAAGATATGTCTTTGGCGACTTTTGGTCACAAAGAAATTGAATTAGCTGAAAAGGAAATGCCAGGCTTGATGTCCTTGCAGAAAAAATATAAGGGTGAAAAGCCTTTAAAGGGGGCGCGTATCATGGGCTCATTGCACATGACGATTCAGACGGCGGTCTTGATCAAGACGCTTGTGGCCCTTGGTGCCCAGGTTCGCTGGGCAAGCTGCAATATTTTTTCAACTCAAGATCATGCGGCCGCAGCGATTGCTGATTTAGGCGTTCCTGTTTTTGCGTGGAAAGGTGAGACATTAAAAGAGTATTGGTGGTGCACGGAAAAAGCTTTATCTTTTCCAGATGGCAAGGGGCCAACGCTTATTGTCGATGATGGCGGAGATGCCACCATGATGGTTCATAAAGGTTATGAAGCTGAGAATAACGCAAAAGTTTTGGATGCTAAGGCTGATACCGATGATGAAAAAGAGCTTTTATTGGCGTTAAAAGAAATTCTAAAACAAGATCCGAAACGTTGGCATCGCGTGGTCAAAGAGATTAAAGGCGTCTCTGAAGAGACGACCACGGGCGTTCATCGTCTTTATCAAATGCTTGAGAAAAAACAATTGTTGTTTCCCGCGTTTAATGTTAATGATTCTGTCACCAAGTCAAAGTTTGATAACTTATATGGCTGCAGAGAATCCTTAGCTGATGGCATTAAGCGTGCGACCGATATCATGGTCGCCGGTAAGGTTGTTGTGGTGTGCGGCTATGGCGACGTAGGGAAGGGATCTGCTCGCTCAATGAAGGCTTATGGCGCTCGGGTGATTATTACTGAGATTGATCCTATTTGCGCCCTGCAAGCCGCCATGGAAGGTTATGAGGTTAAAACCCTTGATGATGCGCTTTCGATTGGCGATATTTATGTCACTGCTACAGGCAATTGTGAGGTTGTTACTGCTGAACAGATGTCCAAGATGAAGGATGGCGCGATTGTTTGCAATATCGGACATTTTGATAATGAAATTCAAGTCGGTCGTCTTGCTCAGTGGCCTGGGATCAAGCATGTTAATGTTAAGCCTCAAGTCGATCAATATTATTTTAAAGATGGACATTCTATTGTTTTATTGGCTCAGGGGAGATTGGTGAACTTAGGTTGCGCCACAGGACATCCGTCGTTTGTGATGAGTAATTCGTTTACCAATCAGACATTGGCACAGCTTGCCCTCTGGAGCAAAGCTCACGAGATTGGCGTTTATCGTCTTCCTAAAGAATTAGACGAAGAAGTAGCTCGTCTTCATTTGGATCACGTTGGGGTAAAGTTGACAAAGCTGACCGAAAAACAAGCAAAGTATATCGGCTGTTCCGTTGATGGTCCTTATAAATCAGAACATTATCGTTACTAAGTTAAAGAGAGTGTTATGAATAAACAGAGAATGAAAACAATCGGTGTTTTAACTTCTGGGGGAGACGGGTCAGGGATGAATGCCGCTGTGCGTAGCGTTGTTCGTTACGCTTTGTATCATCGTCTCGCCGTTAAAGGGATTATGCGCGGTTATCAGGGGTTGATTGATAACGAGATCATTGATCTCAATCGTCGGTCTGTTTCAAATATTATTAGCCGGGGTGGGACCTTTTTAAAAACATCACGCTGTCCTGCATTTAAAACTCAGGCTGGTCTTAAAAAAGCTGTGGCCAATCTTAAAAAAAATCATATTGATGGATTGGTGGTGATTGGCGGAGACGGAAGCTATGCGGGAGCCTTGGATCTTTTCCGTGGATGGAATATTCCCGTTGTCGGCGCTCCGGGGACGATCGATAATGATCTTTATGGGACAGATCAAACCATTGGCTGTCATACGGCTGTCAACGTTGCCTTAGAGGCCATCGACAAGATTCGCGATACGGCTCATAGCATGGAGCGTATTTTTGTTGTTGAAGTTATGGGACGTCACTCAGGGTATATTGCCATGCAAGTCGCCATAGGATCTGGTGCGGAAGATGTCATTATTCCTGAGCGAAAATTTGATTATAAGAAGATGTATGAAGAAATTAAGGAAGGCCATAAAAAGGGAAAGATCAGCTGGATGATCATTGTGGCCGAAGGAGCTGGTAAAGCACACAGGGTCGCTGAGAAAGTGACAAAGATCACAGGGCTAGAAAGTCGCTATGTTGTCCTGGGCCATATTCAGCGCGGCGGAACTCCGACAGCGCCGGATCGGATTCTTGCAACGCGGCTTGGAGCGGCAGCCGTGGAATGTTTGATCCGTGGTCAATATGGAAAAGCCGTCGGTGTTTTGCAAAATAAAATTAATGTTGTCGACTTGGGTCAGGCATGTTCATCACCTAATGTTCCTATTGATGAATATTTGAAATTAATTAAGATCTTGGTATAACTTTTAACGAGAGGAGAAGTATCATGGCAAAGATTTACTATGACAAAGATGCAAACTTAGATTTTATCAAAGATAAAACGATCGCCATTATTGGTTACGGTATTCAGGGCCGTGGACAGGCGCTTAATTTACGCGACAGCGGACTGAAAGTGATCGTCAGCGAGCTCGAGGGAACAGATAATTATAAAAAA
>JBAYLJ010000191.1:0-2880 GCA_041664145.1 Candidatus Omnitrophota bacterium
AAAATGCAAATGGTGAGAAATTTCAGGATTTATCCACAAAGCAGCTCAAGCCGCATTATTTTTATTTGACACAGCGTTTGTCCGCTATCGAAAAATCCATTGTTTCGTTTTTGGGTCAATCAGAGCTTAAAAAGATCCAAGAGCTCTATGATCAGGAAATGATCCACCGCATTTTGGAATCCAGAGAACACACTTAGAGCTCAGCGCGCTTGATTCACGCGCTGCATATCTTTCATCTGTCTCTTCTGATCTTCCATGAACTTCTTTTGAGCGTCTTGTTGGGATTTGTAAGAGGATTGCTGATTTTTATAATCCTTGAGCTGTTTTTTGTAGTCATCCATGGCTTGTTTGCGCTCGTCTTCAATCTTTTGTGGGGAGAAATCTCCATAGTCTGGTTTAACGTCTATGGCATTACGCTGCATCTGCTGGACATAGGAGACCGCCATTCCAAAACCCCAGATAAAAATAAAAACACACAGAAAAAGAATAATTATTCCCTTCATGCTTTAAGTATAGACAAAAGAATGGTTTATGGCAACTGAAACCTACTTTTCGGTTGAATTGAGCGAGAAATTATGAAATACTATTGTTGGTTTTTGTCATTACTTTAGTCGAGAAATTATGCAAAATCAAAATTCTGTAAAGCTTAATTTAGGCTACGGCGCCAATAAGATCTCTGGGTTTATCAACATTGATTCTGTTAAAGAATTCAACCCTGATCTGATCCATGATATTAGCCAGCCCTTGCCGTATCTCGATTGCTCAGTTGATGAAATTTTAGCCGATGGACTTTTAGAGCATTTTGATAAATATGCCAGGTGTATCGTTTTTTATGAATGGGCCAGAGTGCTTAAGGTCGGCGGAACAGTCAACGTGAGTGTTCCGAATATGAAAAAGTTGTTGTTTCGCTATTTTAAGTTTGGTTTCGATAAGTTTGTTGATACGCTCTTTGGTGAAAATATGCTTGGCTCGGAGACCTATATCGGACATTTTGGGAATCATAAATGGGGTTATTCCAAGGAGTCACTTGAAGCATTTGTCAAAATGTTCGGTATTGAACCGATGAAGGTTGAGCAAAATGGGTTAGTCCTTCGCTTGATTGGCCGTAAGACCAAGCATGTGACGCGCGATCAAATAGACATCCTTGAGATCTATTCTTCGGCCAACGACTGCGGTGTCGGTAAGGCAAAGATCTCGCTTCGCGAGGCCAGGGAGAAGATGGCCATTTTTCATGGATAAAAAATAAGGCAATACGCCGTCATTATGAATATTCTTTATGTTGTTCACTCGTTTTCTGTTGTAGAGCCCTGCGGGGTATTGCTGCTTTCGGCTATTACAAAAGCGCGCGGACATAAAAGTTTTATTGCGGCGATTGACGCAGGCGATATCGAACAAAAGATCGTTAATAATGATATCGATGTGGTGGCTTACAGCTTTATGTCGACAGAAGCATCCTTTTTTCTTCAGCTGTCTCACGTTTTGCGTAAATCATTTCCCAATCTTATCATTGTCGCCGGAGGCCCTCATCCTACTTATTATCCTCAGATCATTGACTCGTGGCCTATTGATGCCGTGATCGTGGGTGAAGGGGATCTTGTTATTAACGAGCTCATAGAAAATTTACGCTCTAAGAAAGATATTTCTCATCTTCAAAATATTCACACCAAGCAATTTAAAAATCCGCAGGGTTTCTTAGTTGAGGACATGGATAGTTTGCCTTATGCTGACCGGGAGCTTTTAAGAGATGTCGCGCCATTTAAATATGTAAAAATGAAATCTTTTTTTGCAACGCGAGGCTGTCCTTTTAATTGTTCCTATTGCTTTAACAGCGCCTATAACGAAATGCATAAAGGCAAGGGGAAGATCTTGCGAAGGCGGTCTGTGGAAAATTTGATCGGCGAGATAGAGCTTGTTAAAAAGAATTTTGACATTGATTTTGTGCGTTTTGGGGATGATGCGTTCATTACAAGCCATGATGATTGGGTTGATGAATTTGTCGAGAAATATGCCTTGCGCGTCAAACTCCCTTTCTATCTTCTTATCAATCCCAATATTGTTTCTAAAGACCTTGTCGTCGCTCTAAAAAAGGCCGGCTGTCATTCCGTGATGATGGGGATCGAATCGGGGAGCGAAGATTTGCGTAAAGGTATTCTTAACCGATATATCGGTAATGATGTGATGCTTAAGGCTTTTGCGCTATTCAGAGAACAGCATATTAAAATCTTTAGCAATACGATCCTTGGGCTTCCGGATTCGACCCTTCAAGATGATTTGCAATCTGTAGCCTTTACCCTTGAGTGCCGGCCTACGTATTCAGGGTTTAGTGTTTTTACGCCTTTCCCGGGGACGAATTTGTATAAATATAGTAAAGAGCGCGGGTATTTAAGCCTTGATGAATCTTTTAACGATGAATTTCCACAAAGTATGCAGCAGGATTCTGTCCTTAATCATATTACTGATCGACAAAAGAAAATACATCGCAATATCTTGCTTTTGGTCCCTATTGCCAATTGGCTGCCTTTTTTAAGAAAGCTTATTGTCAACCATCTTATTTATTGGGAGCCGAATGCGGTTTTTAGTTTTTTTGGATTTCTGGTAAGAAATTATTTGAACATGAAAATATGGCCGTTTGGCAAATCACCGTATACATTTTTTGCTATTCTTAAGAGCGTGATGCGTATCGATAAGAAAAATTATGCCTTGAGAGGTAATGCTATCAGGCCTAAGAAAGCTTTTGTGGCAAGAGCCTAAGGTAAAAGTTGAAAGCAGAGACTTATTTCTTATAACGTATTGTAGAAGGCTTTATCAAAAGGGAGGAATTGATCTCTATGAATCATCGAGAATTAAAATCGAGCACCTTGTCTGTTGTTTTTTCTTTTC
>JBAYLJ010000192.1:0-2878 GCA_041664145.1 Candidatus Omnitrophota bacterium
CAATGACGCCGATCTTATCCCCGCGCATGATCTGCGCTGAAAAATCTCGGATGATACAATTGTCTCCATAGCTAAAACCTAAGTGCGAGGCCTTGATCACTAGATGTCCCGAAGCCCCTGCCTCCTGGGCTTGAATGCGCGCTTGCCCGATTTGCTGACGCTGAGCTTTCTTTGCTTCACGCATGCGTTCAAGGGCCTTCACGCGCCCTTCATTACGGCTGCGCCTGGCCTTAACGCCTTTGCGGATCCAGACTTCTTCTTCGGCTAATTTTTTATCAAACTCCTCACGCTGAGCTGCTTCAACGTCAAGGGCCATTTGTTTGCGCTGTAAAAACGTCTGATAATCACAGGACCAACTAAAGATCTTGCCGCGGTCAAGTTCAATAATCCGAGTTGCTAAATGCGTCATGAACATACGGTCATGCGTGACGAAAAATAATGTTCCAGGATAACTTTTAAGGAATTCTTCCAGCCAGTTAATCGTGTCGATGTCTAAATGATTGGTGGGCTCATCCAAGAGGAGGATCTCAGGCTTAATGATCAGGGCCTTAGCGAGAAGGACACGTCGCTTTTGACCTCCCGAGAGGGTTTCAAACTCCAACTCTCCATCGAGTTTCATGTGGGAGAGCATCACTTCAACTTCCATGTTAAGATCCCAGCCCTTGGTCGCATCAAGCTCGGCTTGCAAACGGTCAAGTTCATGCATCAATTCCTCTGTGTGCTCGCTGTGGAGCCGATGCGTCAGATGATGATAATCACTTAAAAGTTTAGAGCGCTCGCCTAGACCAGAAAAAACAATATCAAAAACAGTGCCTTTAATGTCTTTAGAAACTTCTTGTGGTAAATAAGTAACCTTAACATTCTTTTGATAAACAAGCTCTCCATGGTCAATTTCTACCTCGCCGGCCATCACCTTCATCAAGGTTGTTTTACCAACGCCGTTACGGCCGATCAAGGCGACACGTTCGCCGGGTTCTAGCTGTAAGCTTAACCCGTCAAAAATAAGCGGCCCTCCAAAAGCAAGGGAAATTTCTTGTATACTAATAAGTGCCATATAAATGAGCACGCAATCTTGCGGAACGTAGTGCTCGCAAGTTGCTGTGCGAATTTACTCACGCTGTTTTGTTTGCGGAGCAAACAAGCGGGAGCAAAACAAGTTAAAAAACAACAATGAACGTAAATTGTCCAACCGAATTTACCTCGCCGCTTTTTTTTGGCGAGGCAGGTGAGTACACAACCTTGCGCTAAAGTCGCAAGTTGCTGTGCGAATTCCCGCCTAATGCGGGTCCGCCTTTGGCGGATATCTTTCCGCACATTCAAAGAATGTGTCGGAGAGAAACGTTAAGTGTACTACATTGTTATGCATTTTGCTAGAGCTATGTCCTAAAGAGAGAATGAGTAAATAAGAAAATAAAATTTTGCATAGGATTGCAAAATCTCTTGCGCGCCTTTGGATGGCGCGCTTAAAAATAAAGAACAAAACATCTTACGAGAACAACTACTCTCCCCTAGTTCTGGCTTCCTCGAGTTGTTCGCGTCATTTTATAAACATAAACATAGCGAGGACTGTCTTCCCCGCGGGTATTTCCACCCTTGCACCCCTTTTTCACAAAAATAGCCTCAATATCTTTAGCCGTGGACACCGATCCTGCATCCCGGTAAAACCAAGCTCCGCTAGGCTCGCTAACATTGTGTCCCTGGAACAAACGCTCGCGTGGATTAGTGGCAATCCCGACATACCAATCAGGATATCCCTTTTTGCTCCTATGAATACGGCTATCAATTTCTTTTTCAACGCTCATTTTATTTCCTCCGACTCTTCATTGTTGGGAGTTATTATACCTTGTTTTTCCTTTATAAGTAAAATTTCTCATTTACCACAGCTCCTTGATGAAATCCTCCTAAATTCTTGAATTTAAAGATTTAGCTTGGCTTTATTCAAGAGTAGTGTATTATCAAGTTAACGAAGTGACCTGATAGGAAGGCTGTACGAGTGTCCAGCCCGTTTGGGTCCAATATCAAGGAGGAAGTATGGGTTTTGACAGAGGCGGTAGTGGTGGTAGAGGTGGATATGGTGACGGACGTCCGACAACATTCCATAAAGCGACTTGTTCAGAATGCAAAAAAGAATGCGAAGTCCCTTTTAAACCGAGCGGTGATCGTCCGGTTTACTGCAAGGATTGCTTTTCTAAACGCAAAAATAGCAGCCGCTAATTAAAGCTAAGCTGTAGTCTTTTTACGTTCACGATAAAGTTAAAATGACAAAAAAAAGACCCGATAGGATTTTTCTATCGGGTCTTTTGATTCTTGCCCTTACGCATCCAAACAAAAAACGCAAGAGCTTGATCCCCAACTTTTCCAAGGCCTAATTTCTAACGCAATTATCGCCCTCCCTATCAAAAGTTTGACCCGGAGGACAGGTGCGCACAGGACGGCATTGATTCAGCCGCTCATTCCAATAAAAGTTTGGCTTACATCCACAATGATCGCCAAGCCAGATTTGACCGCCAGTGCATTGATTGATACAGCTATCCGTCTCCCTGTCAAAGGTTTGACTTGGAGGACAGGTGCGTACAGGACGGCACTGATTCATCCGTTCATTCCAATAAAAGTTTGGCTTACATCCACAATGATCGCCAAGCCAAATTTGACCGCCAGTGCAATCGGAAAGGCAAGTGTCTCTTTCGCGATCAAAATGTTCACCCGGAGGACAGGTGCGTACAGGACGGCATTGGCTCATACGTTCGTTCCAATAAAAATTGTTGCGGCATACACATTGGTTGTTTTCCCAAACTTGACCGCCAGTGCAATCGGAAAGGCAATTATCTCTTTCGCGATCAAAATGTTCGCCCGGAGGACAGGTGCGCACAGGACGGCA
>JBAYLJ010000193.1:0-2863 GCA_041664145.1 Candidatus Omnitrophota bacterium
ACAAGATAAACGTCTTTTGAACGAACTGCCGTAAGCATCAACGACCCAATCCCCGGCCAATTACAAATAATCTCTACGAGCGCTGCCCCGCTTAAAAGTTCAGAAAAATGATATCCCAAAATGGTAATCATAGGATTAATCGCATTGCGCAGGGCATGTTTAAAAAGAACCTTGCCTTCCGACAGCCCCTTGGCGCGAGCCGCTAAAATATACTGCTGGCCCAAAACATCTAAAAAATTACTTCGCATCACTCTTTGAAGCCCTGCCATGGTGCCGAGAGAAATGACAACAGTAGGAATAATCAAATGCGCGATCAAATCAAAAAACTTAGCCCAAAAACCCATCTGTTGAGCGTTCACACTTTCCATACCGCCCAAAGGAAGCCCGCCGACAATAGACACTACATAAAGCAATAAAATCGCTAAGAAAAAACTAGGGACGGAGAGACAAAGAAAAGAAAGAAACGACAAAAATTTATCAATAAACCGATTACGATAAACCGCCATTAAAATACCTAAAGGAATGGCGATCATCCAAGTAAACAATAAACTACTTAAAGATAAAATAAACGTATTAAACAATCGCCCTTTCAAGATTTCTCCGACAGGGCAACTATAATAAAACGAATATCCAAAATCACCCTTAAAGAGATTCCTAAGCCAAGAAAAATATTGCTGAATCAAAGGCTTGTCCAAGCTATAAAGCTTTTCATAGTGGGCAATTGTTTCTGGCGATATGCGCGGATCAAGTTTTAAGGCATCAAAAAAATTCCCAGGAGTCAGCTGAATCAACGCAAAAGTCATCAGGGAGATACCCAAAAGAAGCGGGATCGAAATTAAGATGCGTCGAATAATAAATTTAAGCATATTATCGGTATTTCTCTTTTAAATAAATTTCTTCCAAATTATAAAAAACACCACTGTAACTCGAAGGCGTTAAATTCTCAAACTTATTGCGAACGGCCGTTAAATAAGAGCTTAAAACTGTATAGATAAGTGGTAGTTCTCGAGAAGCAATCATTTGCCATTCATCGTATAAAGGCTTGCGGTCTTTATCGTTTAAGATCTGAACGCCTTGGTTGAAAATTTCATCAACGCGAGTTTCCCATTTTGTTGCAGGCGTTTCTTGGCCTGGATTCCAAAAATGAAGCTGGCCGTTGGACACCCAAACATTTTTACCAAAATGTGGCTCAAGCCCGCCGGTTAGCCCCAGGATAATGGCATCCCAATCATAATTAGCCATCAGCTTTGAAACTAAATTGTTAAACTCAAGGGCGAGAAAATTGACATTCATTCCTAAACGTTTTAAGTCATGGCGAATAATGGCGGCAATTTGCATGCGCTCAACAGCATTTGAATTGGTATATAAATTAAATTCGACCTTGTTCCCTTTTTCATCTTCAATAATGCCATCGCCATTGTGGTCAATAAAGCCTGCCTCGGCTAAAAGGGCGCGTGCCTTATTTAGATCATAACCATAGGTTAAGACGTTGGGATTATAAAAAATATTATTGTTAGGATCAACCGGAGAGTCCTGAGGATATCCAAGCCCGTTCATAACAATATCGATGATCTTTTTCTTATCAATGGCGTGCGCAACAGCTTGACGAAAATGGATATTAGAAAACCAGCTAAGTTTTACAGGATCCACAAAAGGTTTTTTCGTCTTAGGATTGATCTTTGTATTTTGATTAAAAACAATAAAATTGCTCCCTGGCGCTGGCCCTAGATCATAGACCGTAAAATTTTTATCCTTTTCCATGGGCTTCAATAAGGGAAAGTCTGCGCCGCGAATCGACAAGGAATCAATTTCCCCTTCTAAAAATTTAAGCAAAGCCACATCTTGATTTTGAACGATCAAAAAGACAATAGTTGAAATAAAGGGCAAACTCTCTCCGTCTTTAGACGTGCGCCAATAATGCGGGTTAGCCTTGAGCACAGCTTGTTGACCTGGCTGATAGCGCGTAAGGACATACGGACCCGTACCCACAATCTCCCCAACAGGCGTATCCACGCCCCAAGTAAAATTAAACTGGCCCTTGGCTAGAGGACCTTCGAGTTTGTGTTTTGGTAAAATGGCTGCGCCGAGCGTTCGCAAAAAAGGTGCAAATTTTACAGGTAAGGTAAATTGAACTCTGTAAGCGTCAAGCTTTTCAATTTCAAATTTTTTTCCGTCAATGGTAAAAATATCCCGTTCCGATGAAGGAACTTGATCATTGTAGATCAAATCCTGAAAGGTAAAGATAACATCGTCAGCGGTAAAGGGCTTTCCGTCAGACCATACGACATCTTTTCGAAGATAAAAGATCCACGTGAGGCCATCTTCGGAAACGTCCCAGCGCTGGGCCAAATTGGGTTCTACCTCGAGGGTCAAACCATTGGTACGCGTCAAACCTTCGAACAAATATCCAATAATCGATGTGGAGGATGTTTCTTGGGCAATAAGAGGATTGAAAGATTTTGGGTCAGAGATCGAAGTGAAAACAACTTGACCACCGTGCTTATCCAAGGAGGCCTGTTGCGCCAACACCATTTGAGGTACAACAAGCAACAAAAAAACTACTAAGCATGTTAGTAGTTTCTTTGCCCTGGTAATAAGAATGAATTTATTATTGCTGAGCAGCTGGAGGTTGTTCACTCGCGTTAACCGTTGGCTCCGTCGCATTAATTTCAATTGTTTGAGCATTCTTTGAAGCTTCATCAAAAAGCTTGTTCGGATCGATCGTTTGCTCTTTGACCGTCTCGTTCATCAACAAGGACTTATCCTTCTGCGCAGATAAATAGGCAAGACTCAAAGAAGTTGTAAGAAAAATGATCGCCAAAACCGTTGTGGCGCGAACCAATAAAGAATTTGTCTTTGGCCC
>JBAYLJ010000194.1:0-2845 GCA_041664145.1 Candidatus Omnitrophota bacterium
GATCAATTTTTTGAACTCTACGATACGCGTGGAAGCGCGATAAAGGCTTTTTGATATGAATAACGCGGTTAGCTATTTAGGAAGCATTTTGATCGAACACTTCCGGTGGTTTCAAGGCGTTATGCTTCTTTTTTCTCATACCCTTTATTGGTTTTTTATCGGTCCATTTTTAGGCAAGGCAAGTCGTCGACAAGGCATCTTTCAACAGATGGTATTTGTGGGCCTCAATTCGATCGTCATCGTGTTCTTTGTGGATTTGTTTACTGGAATTGTGCTAGGGATGCAAAGCGCATATTTGTTGCAAAAGATGGGTGCAGAGCTTTATATCTCTTCGCTTGTCTCGATTTCTTTGTGCAGGGAACTCAGTCCTGTCTTAACCGCGCTTGTGGTTGCTGGTCGAGCAGGATCGTCCATTGCAGCTGAATTAGGGACCATGAAAGTTACCGAACAGCTTGAAGCCTTGGAAACTATGGCGATCCATCCTGTCCGTTTTTTAGTTGTCCCAAGATTTTTAGCACTTTTGGTCATGGTACCTATGCTTACGATTTTAGGAGATCTGGCGGGTATTTTTGGTGGATTCTTGGTTGGGACAGGAAGTTTAAATATTAGTTCGGATTTGTACATGCAAGTTACCTTTAATTACCTTGAATTAAAGGATATTTATACAGGACTTTTAAAGGCAGTTATTTTTGGTATTATTATTGCTTTGGTGTCTTGTTATGAAGGGCTTAATGCAAAGGGTGGCGCGGAAGGCGTGGGTCACGCCACTACGCGCAGCGTTGTGTTAAGTTTTATCCTTATCATTATCGCGGATTGCATCATAACGGCTATCTTTTATTTTTTTGGTGGGTAAAATATTTATGAGCTTAAAAGAATGTAACCATCAGGCGATCGTTTCACTTCGCAATGTCTCGAAATCTTTTCAGGGACACAAAGTTATTGATGATGTTTCGCTGGACATCATTTGCGGAGAAACATTTGTCATTATGGGATGTTCAGGGTCGGGGAAAAGTACCCTTTTGCGCCATATGACAGGCGCGATACGCCCAGACCAGGGAAGTATCCTTATTAAGGAGCAAGATATTGCCAAAATTTCTGAGCAAGAGCTCGATGATGTTAAAAAAAGTTTTGGCATGTCGTTTCAATATTCTGCGCTCTTGGATTCTTTAACGGTTGAAGAAAATATTGCGCTTCCGCTTCGCGAGCATACCAAGCTCGCTGATGAAATTATTGATATTATTATTAAGATGAAATTATCGTTAGTTGGCTTAAGGGGTTTTGAGGACTATTATCCTTCGGAAATTTCCGGCGGTATGCGTAAACGTGTGGGCCTTGCGCGCGCCATTGCGCTGGATCCGGATATTGTTTTTTACGATGAACCTACATCTGGTCTTGACCCCGTGGTGGGAGGGGTGACAGATAAATTGATTAAAGATTTGAGCGTAAAACTCATGATCACCTCGGTTGTGGTGACCCATGACTTACGAAGCGCGTTTAAAATTGCTGATCGCATTGCCATGATTCATCAAGGGCGGCTTATTGAGGTGGGAACGCCTCAAGAGATTCAAGCTTCGCAGAATCCTTTTGTTCAACAGTTTATTAACGGTAACCCTGTGGGGCCGATGGATTTATTTAAAGGGCAAGAACCTTTGGGAAAATAAAGATACGTTAACACCAAGAGAGGAAAATCCATGAAAACTAAGGAATGGACAAGTGAATTTAAAGTTGGACTTTTTGTGATTGCTTGCCTTGTAGGGCTTTTTTATATGACTTATAGCACGGGAAAGCTTGATATCAAGAAGAAGGGTTATTCGGTTCATGTTATTTTTAAAGAAGCTGCAGGGTTAGGAAAAAAAGCGCCTGTGATGCTTAACGGCCTTGAGATTGGGAAGGTCGACGAGATAAAGCCTTTTTACGATGGCAATAAAACACTTATTTCTTTGAAGCTTTGGCTAGAAGAGCAAGCTAAAATTCGAGAAGGCTCAACTTTTTCTATTCAAATGATGGGATTGATGGGTGAAAAGTATATTCAAATTTCTTCCTCGGAGAATGCAAACTTTATTAGCCCTGGCAGCACGCTTTCAGGTGATCCGTATGTTGATCTATCCGTATTAATTACTAATCTCAACAAAGCTGTGGATGAAAACAAAGAGACGCTGAAAAGGGCGATTGCCAATTTTGATAAAGTCCTTGCTAATACCAACGATGTTGTCGCAGGTAATAAAGATAGTCTTGCGCGCACGATCAAAAATTTTGAAACAACGTCGCAAAATTTTGAAGAATTTAGCGATGATCTAAAACGTAATCCATGGAAATTATTATTTCGTGTTAAAGAAAAACCGCGTGTAAGCAAAGAAGAACCTTTGCCAGAAGCGAGCGCGGTCAAGTAAGAGTTTTTTACAGTTTTTACATCTCAAAGCATATAGCCCGTTCTTTGAACGGGTAAATTCGCACCTACAAATTATCATAAGGGGCTCCTCGCCAATGCTCGGAGCCCTTTTCGACAAACATAACTTACGAGCGCTGACGCTTCGCTTAGGGCTCCTCGCCAGTGCTCCGCGTCCTTGAGCCGCCAGTCGATTAAGATTATTTTAGGGCGCCTCACTATTGTTCGGCATCCCCGAGCCACCAATCCGATTATGGCGGCTCGGGGAAAACGCTTTCCCCAAAACCCCTTTACCCCCTTGTTTATACATATATATATTCCATACTTTATATGTTACGAACAAAGGGTAGGGGACATGATCTATTATATAAAAAAGTATAAAAATACTCTTATTTATAAGCTAGTTGTTTTATGCCTTCTAGCTTCTTTTGGCTTGATGAGCATAGCTCCTAGCACAGC
>JBAYLJ010000195.1:0-2825 GCA_041664145.1 Candidatus Omnitrophota bacterium
CTTGTGGTAAGCTGCTTCTGGCTTCCCAGCAGAAAAAGGCACAGCAGAATTAAAATAATTCTCTCCCTCTTTGGTGATCATGCCGATCACGTGCGGCGTTTTTGCCTTGAGGAGAAAGGCCTTGAACTCTCTTGCGTTCTCAGGATCTTCCCCGTAATATCCAGGATAGGCAGATTCAGGCCAGATGATCAAATCAACTTTTTCCTGCATGAGCTTCTCTGAAAGAGCAAAATAATCGCGCAGGATAAAAGGCCACATCTTAGGATGCCATCGTCGCTCATGGGGGACATTGCCCTGAGCGACACCAATCTTGATCGTTGCTCCTGGAATATCCTCATCAAGCGAAACATCTTCATGAAGCTTGAAAAAACTATAGCCCATGCTAAGGCCTACCAAAACGATCATCAGAACAAAAGCGTTCACAAATTCTTTTTTTGATACCTCCGATGTCCGGCGGAAGAAAAAAACAAATATCTCTTTAAAGAATACATTGGCCATCACGATCAAAAACGACACGCCATAAACACCGGTCATGTCCGCGATCTGAATGAGCCCAAGATTTTGATACTGGCTATAGCCTAACGACACCCACCCAAATCCGCTTAAGAAATGAGCGCGCACATATTCAAGGGTAACCCAAAGCGCCGGAAGGAGGAGCATCCGGGCAAGGAACTTTTTTCGGGAAAGCCAAAAATACCCTAGGCCAAAAAGCCCAAAATAAAGAGCAAAATAGATCCATAAAAGAACGGCGCCAAGCGCTGTGACAAAAACAATCCAATAAAGCGTAAGCCCAAAAAAGATAAAACCGCAAAAATACGCTAGGCGAAACGACGTCCCGCGGCCCTTGCCGTCTAGAGCGAACATGAGCGGCACAAGCGCGATCCAAGCCAAAAAAGAAAAATTTGTCTTTGGAAAACTTAGCGAAAGCAAAAGTGCCGAGGAAAAATATAAAATGATTTGGTGAGATAAAAAAAGAATGCTTTTATTTTTCATAACCAGGGTTTCATCAATGATCTATGCGGCTACTGCCCGCAGCACTTTTTGTATTTCTTCCCGCTTCCGCAAGGGCAAGGATCATTGCGGCCAACCTTGGGGCCGCCTCGGGTTTGCATCTCAGGAGCAGAAGATTCTCTGATGCCTGAAGGTAGATTCTGGCTAGGAGCCGATGGTGGTTCAGATAAAGAAAGGCTTGAATGCTCCGCGTGAACGAACTGCTGAGGCAAAGAGGAGAAAACACTTTTTACTTTTTGATGATCCCGCAGAGGCTCCACCTTGAAAACAATTTCGATCGCCTCCTGCATAACGGAATCATACATAGACTCAAACATTCCAAAGGCTTCATGTTGATACTCGACCAATGGATCACGATGCGCGAACGCCCGCAGGCCGATGCCTTCCTTAAGCTGATCCATGGCATAAAGATGATCTTTCCACTTGGTATCAATGGTCTGAAGAAAGATCATGCGCTCAAGCCCCCGCATTTGATCAACCGTGATCAGGCTTTCTTTTTGAGTATAGACCTCAAAGGCTTTTTCAAAAAGCATCGCTTGGATCTGCTCTTGAGACATCTGCTCAAATTGCTCTTGCGTAAAAGAAATATCTAAATGAAAGGCTGTCTTCAAATAAAGGTTCAGGCCTTCTAGATCCGGCCCGGATTGAACATCCTTGGAAAAAAGGTATTGCTCGATAGCCGCTCGGATACTATCTTCCAGGGCTTGTACCATGCGCTCCTTGATATCTTCTCCTTCAAGGATGGATCGTCGCATAGCATAGATCACTTCCCGTTGACGGTTCATAACGTTGTCGTATTCAAGAAGTTGTTTTCGGATCTCAAAATTATGCGTTTCCACGCGTTTTTGCGCGATCTCGATCGCCCCGCTCACCCAAGGGTGTTCAATGACTTGCCCCTCTTCCATCCCCAAAGTGTTCATCAGCCCCATCATACGATCCGATCCAAAAAGCCTCATCAGGTCATCTTCAAGAGAGACAAAAAAGCGCGAGGATCCTGGGTCGCCTTGGCGCCCCGAACGGCCACGCAGCTGATTGTCAATACGCCTTGACTCATGACGCTCCGTTCCTAGCACATGCAAACCTCCGACGGCAACAACCTTTTCATGCTCCTCGGCAACCTGTTGTCGAAAACGATCTAAGAAATCCTTGTAAAGATTTCCCGCCTCTTTTCCTTCAGCATCTTTGCCTTTTTCTTTAATAATATTTTCCGCAAAACTTTTTGCCAGATAGTCCGCGTTACCGCCCAAGACAATATCAGTTCCACGGCCTGCCATGTTGGTAGCGATGGTGACCGCCTTGTATCGGCCTGCCTGCGCAACGATATGAGCTTCCAGGTCATGATACTTCGCGTTCAAAACTTGATGTTCAACGCCGTGAACCTTAAGCATCTGTGAAAGATGTTCTGATTTCTCGATGGAGATCGTACCCACCAAAACAGGACGGCCTTCTTTATGAAGCCCGATGATCTCTTGAACAACAGCATTAAACTTTTCGCGCTCTGTTTTATAAATACAATCCGGATGATTTTTTCTCTGCAAGATCCTGTTGGCGGGCAAGACAATACAATCCACCTTGTAAATTTCTTTGAACTCATTGGCTTCTGTAAAGGCGGTTCCCGTCATGCCCGAGAGTTTTTCATACATGCGAAAATAATTTTGGAATGTGACCGTTGCCAGCGTTTGATTTTCTCGCTCGATCTTGATCCCCTCGCGGGCTTCCACCGCCTGATGGAGCCCGTCCGACCATTGTCGCCCAGGCATCATACGGCCGGTAAATTCATCAACGATAATGACCTGGCCGTCGCGCACCACATA
>JBAYLJ010000196.1:0-2821 GCA_041664145.1 Candidatus Omnitrophota bacterium
GGAGGGCTTATTTTATTAATACCTTAGGTTGCATTGCAGGCTCTATCTGCTCAGGTTTTATCCTTGTTCCATGGATCGGTATTTTTGCGACGTTTCTTGTGATGGTTGTCCTTAATTTTTTTATCGGCATCATCATCCTTTTTGTGTCGCAAAAAAGATTTTCTTTGCTCCAAACAATGATCGCGGCAATCGCCATCATCGCGGCAGGGATCTTCTTTTTTCAGGCTCATCCTTGGTCAGAAAGTCTTTTAACGACCAATATTGCCATTTCTCCGAGAACGTATCTTGGGTATAGCAAATTTGAACTTTTAAGCGGTATTCAGCAGACGGAATCACTTTATTACAAGGAAGGTTTAAGCGGGGTCGTCTCTGTTAAGCGTCATAACGATTCGGTATCTTTATCGATCAATGCCAACGTGGATGCCTCGACGGGAACCGATATGCATACTCAGCTCATGCTTGGGCATTTGCCGAGCCTGCTTGCAGAAAACCCCAAGCGTGCTTTAGTGATCGGGATGGGAAGCGGCGTTACGCTAGGAGCTTTGGCGACCTATGATTATCGCGAGCTTCATTGTGTTGAGCTTGAAGGAGCTGTTGTTGAAGCGGCAAAATATTTTTCGAAAGAAAATCGTAATGTTTTATTAGATCCTCGACTGAAGAATTTTGTTAATGATGGGCGCAATCATCTTTTGGTAGAGCATTTTGTTTATGATGTTATTGTTTCTGAGCCGTCAAGCCCTTGGATGGCTGGCGTTGCCAGCTTGTTTACGGTTGAACAGTTTGAACTTATGAAAAAGCGTTTATCCCCTAAGGGCGTTGCCTGCCAATGGCTCAATGTTTACAGCATGTCCCCTAGAAATGTTCAGATGATCGTCAAAACATTTCGCAAGGTTTTCCCTCATACAAGTTTGTGGATAACGAACGGACCTGATCTTCTTTTGATCGGATCAAAGCAGCCGATCATTTACGATGCTTCCGCGATTGATCAAATGATCAAAAAAAATATTTTTCTTGCGAAAGATTTAAAGGATTTTAAGATCTATGATGCGCTAGGGCTTTTGTCCTGTTTTCTACTTTCTGACCAAGAGCTGAACATGATCACAGAGGATGCCCCTATTAATAGCGATAACTTTCCTTTCCTAGAATATTCTGCTCCTCTTAACTTGTACGGAGCCGAGAAGGTTGTTTTGCAAAACAAGGCGATGATCATCTCTCGGAGAACTCAGCGCTATCCGGCCATGACAAGCTTTCCTCAGAGTAGAAGCGAAAAAATAGATTTTCATAATAAACTTGCCCGTGCTTTTCTTCAGAAAAATAATTTTTATGAGGCTTCCGTTGAGATCGGACTGTCCAACAAAGAGGAGGCTTTAAATAAAGGCGTTGTTCTCAATTATGGGATCCTTCAGGTTATCGGCGGCAATGCCGATGAGGCTATAACAAACTTAGGGAATTATTTAAAAGATGACCCATTGAGCGCTGATGCTTGTTTTTATATGGCTAAAGCCTATGACCTTAAGCAACTCTTTGATAAAGCGCTCACGTATTATCAAATGGCAGCGGATAGAGAGCCTGATAACCCAGAATATCTTTTTGCTTACGGGGAGTCTCTTGTTAAAAATGGTAACGTGGCAGAGGGAATTAATCTTCTGCAAAAGGTGATCGATATCAAGGGATTGGATTTTAAAAACGGTCTTTTTTTAAGCCAGGCCCTTATTGCCAATCAACAATTTGAGTCCGCTATAAAGGTCCTAGAACTTCTTTTAAAAGAGTATCCACATTTTTATACGCTGTATGAAACGATGGCAGGTTGCTATCAAGCTCTTGGACAGGACGCAGAGGCCATTTCTGTTTATCGTAAGGCGTCTAAGAAGCTGCCTTTTAATGCCAGGGTTTATTATGTGCTGTCGTTATTGTATCAGAAAACCGGAGAGATAAAAGAATCGCGCAAGATGGCACGGAAATATCTTTATTATCAAAATGCTCCAAAGATCGGGACCCTTCAACAGTCCCTTTAAGCGAGCTTGTTTGTATGGGTGAGGATGTTTTGTTAAATGTTTTTAAATAATAGGTGAGGTGATCCGATGAGAAAAATGATCCTGGTGTTTGGCGTTATGAGTTTTCTATGTTTTTCTTTAAATGTTTGCTGCCATGATGCCCTTGAAGCCGCAGCGGTCAACATGGTCAAGGGATCCATTGTTGACATTGATTGGGTTGCAGGCAAGGTTGTTGTAAGGACCGATGATTTTGACGGTCCAGACGAGATCGTTTTTATCGCTACACACGATACAAAGATCACCAAGGGCCTTGAAACGATTTTCTTTTCTGATATTTTGCAAGGTGATCAGGTCGCAGTGACTTATGCTTCGTCATCGCTTGCTGGCCTTACGGCGCTTGAAATTGCTGTGGATCAATAGGCGTTAGGTTATTATATTCTTTAGAAATCTATTTATTTTCGAATTGACGGGTGCAGCGTAAGATAGTATTATTGAGCATAATAAAAATGTTCTTTTTAAAGAAGTGGCAGGCCAGATTTTTTTAGCAGCTTTGATTTCTAAGAAGAGAGGGCCCGCACATTTTACTTTGTATAAGCATTTAAGGAGAAGTGGCAGAGTGGTTGAATGCGGCGGTCTTGAAAACCGTTAGGGGCCTACGGTCCCTCGAGGGTTCGAATCCTTCCTTCTCCGTTTTTTTTATTTTAAGGCATACTTAGGCGCCGCTGGAGAGAAAGGGAATCCAGCGGCGCCTTTCTTTTGTCTTAGAAAATTAATGTTCATAATTTGACATCAATTAACCTGTATATTATAATGAGCACATGCTCATA
>JBAYLJ010000197.1:0-2809 GCA_041664145.1 Candidatus Omnitrophota bacterium
ATCTTACATGATATATAAGTATACAAAGATAACTGTAATTATATAAACTAACTTATATATACTTTTGTTATGTAAAAGTAACAATTATGCCTGTCTAATTGCAGTAAATACATTGTTATGATCTATTAAGATTATTTTAAGCTGAATCCTTTTATTGCAGTATACTTGGGTCCTGATTTAGTGAGGCGGCTTTGAAACAAGGTGATATGATCAACTTTTAGTTTTTTGTTATATTGAAAATCAGCCCTCTTTAATCTTGCAAGCAGTTTATTAATATTTTTATCTGATCTTACTCGACCAATTGTAATGTGTGCCGAGAATTCTTTGTTGTCAGTTTTTTCGCAGAACTTTGCAATGTTGCTGGAAAGCATTGCAGCAAGTTTTTTTATTGCGTCGTTGCCTGGCCCAATGCCGATCCATAGCACTTGGGGTTGTCCTTGGCCTGGAAACCATCCGCATTGACTTATTTGAAATTCAAACGAGAGGAATTTTTTAGCTGTATCCTCAATAGCCTGACAAAGACTTTGTAGCGATTCCATTGATACATGGCCAAGAAATTTTAACGTAAGATGTATATTTTTAGGATTGACCCATGTGACATCAGCTTGAGATCTCTTAAGTGCTTTTTGAATTTCTTTAATTTTAAGACGGAGATCTGCGTCTAGCTCGATGGCAATAAAGGCGCGAACATCATTTGGTTTCATTGAGGAGATCAAGAAGGATTGTTAATGCTTTTGTCGCTGCCTGTTTTTTTATCGACAATCGGGAACCTTTAAAAACAAAATGAAAGCTGTTCATTCTATTTTTTGAACTTACGGCAATAAAGGTAAGCCCGAGCGGTTTTGTGGCCGTGGCTCCTGTTGGGCCAGCAATGCCGCTGATGGCAACACTGAAGTCAGTTTTTAAAATCGAGCGTACTCCTTTAGCCATTTGTTCAATAGCAGGAAAGCTAACCACTCCATGCTTTTTGATTGTTGCTGAGGAAACGTTGAGAAGTTTTTGCTTGGCTTCATTGGCATAGGCGATGATGCCCACCTTAAAGAATGCCGAACTTCCCGGAATGTTGGTGAGCGCATGAGACAGGAGGCCTCCTGTGCATGATTCAGCCAAACTTAGCGTTTTCTTCTTTTTAATAAGAAGATAAGCAACTTTTTGTGCGAGTTTCATTGGAAATATTATAGGCAAAGCAAAAGCGATTAGCAACATTAAACATCTTGAATTTTAAGGCGAAAAGATTTATAATTCGTGATAATCTTTATTAATATAAATATACTAAAGGATGGTATGCATGTTAAAAAATGTCGAACAAGCCCTTGAGGAATTACGACAGGGTAGAATTATAATCGTTATTGATGACGAGAGCCGTGAGAACGAGGGGGATCTTCTGGTCGCGACTCAGTTTATAAAGCCCGAGCATATCAATTTTATGGCGAAAGAAGCTCGTGGCCTTATATGTATGCCCATGGAGGGTGAGCGGCTTGATGAGCTTAAGCTACAGCCCATGATTCATTCGGCAAGTGAGTGGCACCATGAAGCCAATACGGGCTGGGCCATTTCAGTCGATGTTAAAAAGAATGCAACAACAGGCATATCCGCAGCCGATCGTGCTTTTACCGCAAAGGCCTTGATCGATCCTGCAACAAAACCCCAAGATCTTATACGCCCAGGACATCTTTTTCCGTTGAGGGCGCGTAAAGGTGGAGTGCTTGTTCGCGCAGGGCACACAGAAGCTACTGTTGATTTGATGAAACTCGCAGGACTTTATCCCGCGGGGGTGATATGCGAGATCATGAAAGAAGATGGAACCATGGCTCGCATGGATGATTTAAAGGCCTTTGCAACGAAACATAATCTTAAGATTTGTACGATTGATAGCTTGATCGAGTATCGACGAAAAAAAGAAAAGCTTGTTGAACGGCTTAGTGAAGCCAAACTTCCGACTTCTTACGGGGAATTTCGCATGATCGGTTATGGTTCCAAAATTGATTCATTGACTCATATTGCCCTTGTGATGGGTGAGATTGACAGTCAAAAACCTGTCTTGGTGCGTGTTCAGTCTGAATGCTTAACCGGTGATGTTTTTGGTTCTAAACGCTGTGACTGCCGTGAGCAACTCGAAGCATCAATGGCCGCGATCAAGAAAAATAATGTTGGCGTTTTGCTTTATATGCGTCAAGAAGGGCGCGGAATAGGTCTTTCGAATAAAATTAAGGCTTATCATCTTCAAGATCAAGGAATGGATACAGTTGAAGCCAATGAGGCCTTAGGTTTTGGTGCTGATTTGCGTGATTATGGAATGGGGGCACAAATTCTTGTTGATTTGGGTGTTGAGCAAATTCGTCTTCTAACGAATAATCCTAAAAAGATTGTAGGCCTTGAAGGCTATGGGCTTAAAGTTGTTGAGCGCGTTCCTATTGTTATTCCTCATAATGAAAATAATAAGAATTATTTGAAGACAAAAAAAGAAAAACTTGGTCATTTTCTTGAATCGTTGAGGTTTTGATGATGGCAAAGATCATTGAAGGGATCGCACGTGGCAAAGGATTAAGGATCGGGATCATTGTCTCTCGCTTTAATGACTTTGTGACGTTACGACTTTTGCGTGGCTGCCTCGATGAGCTTTCAAAGTGCGGTGTGCGCAAATCAGATATTGTCGTGATCTGGGTTCCTGGGGCATGGGAAATTCCTATTGTTGCCATGAAGTTAGCCGGCAAGAAAAATATTGATGCTGTGATCTGTTTAGGTGCTGTGATCCGTGGGGAAACCGCTCATTTTGATTTTGTGGCAAGAGGAACCTGTGATGGGATTC
>JBAYLJ010000198.1:0-2795 GCA_041664145.1 Candidatus Omnitrophota bacterium
CCCTTGCGCTCTTTCAATAAAAATCCTAGGAACATGTGAGTGCCCAACAAAGCATATCGCGCGATCCATGAGAGCAAGGCTATGCGCCAGCTGATAAAAATCAACAAGATAATTAAATTCCTCTGGGTTATTTAAGGTCCCATGAACAAAAATAAAATCTTTTTGACGATCAACGAGCGTCAGCCTTTTTAAAAATTCTTTTTCCTGATCATTTATTTTAGCCGATGTCCAACTAACGGCTTCTTTTGCATCATCATTGAACTTGTCCGTGTTAATCTTTTCCGCCGAAGCCCAATCATGATTGCCCGCAACGCAAACAGCTTTCATTTCTTTCATCTTTGCGATACATTCACTTGGATTTGCGCCATAACCAACAATATCTCCAGCGCAAAAATAGGCATCAATCTTCTCTTTTTGATATGACTCAAGAACTGCCTCAAGGGCGTCTAAATTACTGTGAATATCTGCAAAAATACCATAACGCATAACAAACACCTTCTAATATGTTGAATAAATAGAAAAGTCTGAAAACGTACCTTGGGAAACAGAAAAAATGATATTTTTAGAATGAATGTAATCGCCGAAACGCGCATCAAGACTCTGAACAAGATCTTCAACTTTTTCTTTTAAGCCTTCGGCGAGGATTTCAACGCTACCATCGGAGAGATTGCGAACCCAACCCGTAAGATGAAGATCTTTAGCCAGCCGCTGGGTGGTAAAGCGGAAGCCAACACCTTGCACAACTCCTGAATAAACAATATGGGCTTGAACCATGTTTTAAATTAAATCGGGAAGGTGGGACTTGAACCCACGACCTCAACGTCCCGAACGTTGCGCGCTAGCCAAGCTGCGCTACTTCCCGTTTGTTAGATTTCGCGCATAAGAAGTTAACAATAATATTGACCTAGTTTAACATTGAGCAAAAACTAAGTCAATTCAGGATTTGAAAAATCACTCGAAAAAAAACTGCTAAATTTCCTTTGCGGAAAGTGCTATTTCTGCTTCAGCAACGACCTTTTCACCAACCGCTGCTTTTGCCTTTAAGAAGCCTGTTTTTCCAACAAATTTAACGGTTTCGATTTCAATGTTCAGCTGGTCACCAGGAACAACAGGTGCAGAAAAACGTGCAGTTGTTTTTCCTAAATAATAATGATAATTTTTGCCTTGAAGATTCTGGCTATAATAAAAATAAACACATCCGGCCTGAGCCATGGCTTCTAAAATGAGGACTCCCGGCATGATCTTTTGAGATGGAAAATGACCTTCAAAAAAATGCTCATTGGCTGAAACATTTTTAATCGCAACAAGTTTTTGCCCTGGGACAAGATCGATCACCCGATCAATCAATAAAAATGGAAAACGGTGCGGAAGAATTTCTTTAATTTCCTTAATCGTTAGCTGCATATCCTTCTCCTATTTTAGCGAATGGCCAAGCCGCCATCAACCTGAATGACTTGACCGGTTAAGTACTGAGCTTCTTTACTTAAAAGAAATTCGACAAAATTGGCAATATCCTCAGGTTGTCCAATGCGTCCTAGAGGCACCGACTCTTCAATCCTTCTTTTCATCTTCGCTCTTTCATCCGCTGAAACACCGCTAATGATTTCTGTATCAATAAAACCCGGGGCAATGCTGTTAACACGAACCCCATAAGCCGCGACTTCTTTTGCCAAAGCCTTGGTAAAGGCATCTACCCCACCTTTGCTGGCAGAATAATTGACCTGACGCGGTAAACCAATGACACCGCTCACGGATGTAATATTAATAATGTCGCCTTTTTTTTGTTTCAAAAAAGTCACAATGCATGATCGACTAGCGTTAAACACGCCATGCAAATTTGTATCAATGACCAGATGCCACTCTTCAGGGCTCATTAACATAAAGGCTTTGTCGGCAATGATACCGGCATTGTTCACAAGGATATCGAGCCCACCAAAATTCTTTTTGACTTCTTCAATCCATTTTTTAACAGCAACAAAATCTTTAATATCAACACAGCTGGCCTGGCAACGAACGCCGAGATTTTCAGCTTCTTTTTGTAGCGCAAGGGCTTGTTCCGTACTCTTTAAATAATTAAACGCCACATGACACCCATGGCTTGCAAGTTTTAAGACAATCGCGCGCCCAATACCCCTAGAAGCACCGGTCACGATCGCAACTTTTCCTTTGATCTCGATCATTTCTTATATTTCCTTAAAACCATGCAGGTGTTGCCACCGCTTGGCGCTGTTGTGATTAAAAGAATGTTTTTAACATCTGCTAAACGAGATTTATTCGGAACATAATCCAAATCACAATCCGGATCCTTATCTCGATAATTAATCGTTGGAAAAATAAAACCTTCTTTAAGAACGGCAAGCGATGCCGCAGCTGCAAAAGCACCGGAGACGCTAAATCCTTCACCGACCATAGACTTGACTGCGCTCACCGGAATTTTATGCGCTCTTTTGCCAAAAACTTCCTTGATCGCAAATGTTTCAACTTTGTCTGCCGATGGAGTTGAGTTTGCATTGGCACAAATGTAATCAATATCATTAACTGTAATTTCAGCATCTTCAAGCGCTAAACGCATTGCGGCAATAAGACCGGTTGCCCTTGGATTATACCTATTAATCCTGAAAGGATCAAAACGTGTTCCAAAACCGATCACCTCACCTAAAATATTGGCATCACGCTTCTTGGCATGCTCAAGCTCTTCCATAGCTAAAAGACAAGCACCTTCACTCAAAAGAATGCCGTTTCGTCTCTTATCAAAAGGACAATTAACGATTTCCTGTCCTGGCGTAGACCCTGAC
>JBAYLJ010000199.1:0-2783 GCA_041664145.1 Candidatus Omnitrophota bacterium
AAAAAGCATATGCTCAATACATTCTCCTCGCTGCTTAGCAGCCTGAAGTGAAACCTTTAGGCCTTCCACGAGATCATGCTGCCCGATAAAATCATCTAATTTCGACGGCCTCAAAGAAAGGCTAACGATAGCATCTTCTTCTGTTTCTTTATTAAGAATAAGTCTCTGTCGTTCGTCGGTCATGTTAATTTTGTGGTTCTAAGGGATTATTTTCTGTGCTGCTTTGATCTTGCGGCTTGTCTTGCGCCTGATTCTCAGAGGACGAATCATTCATCTCTTCTGTTTCATGAAAAGAGATAGGAATATTCTCCTTGTTGCGAATAACCTCAATCTCGCTAAAGATCCCTTTTTGCATCGCCACAACTTCTCGAAGACGAATCAATTCAAGGATCGCCATAAAGGTCACAATAATTTCATCTTTGCTTCGTGCCTTAGCAAATAACTCCGCAAGAAAAACTTTTGGCCGATGCAGGAATAAATGCAAAATGTCATGGATCTTCTGCTCAACGGTAAACTCTTCTTTGATCACTTCATAAAAAACATCTTTAGGGACATTTTTAAGCGCATTGGCAAAGGCCGAGATCAGATCAAAAAGATTTGCTTCAAAATAAACCTCCGTGGCCTCTTCCTTCATTTCTTTGATCTTCTCTTCATCCGGTGTTCTGCGGAAAAAGTCCTGGCGAACCGTTTCTTTGCTGCGTAGATCATCAGCAGCTTCCTTAAACTTTTTATATTCCAGAAGACGTCGGACAAGTTCCTCGCGAGGGTCTTCCTCTTCGGAAACCTGCTCATTGGGATCTGGAGGAAGAAGCATCTTTGACTTAATTTGCATCAGGGTCGCGGCCATCACAAGAAAATCTCCCACCACATCCAAATCAAGAAGCTTGAGCATATCAAGATATTCCAAATATTGGTCTGTGATTTGGGCAATAGGAATATCGTAAATATTGACTTCATCTTTCTTGATCAAATACAAAAGAAGGTCAAGCGGTCCCTCAAAAACCTCTAGTTTAATTTTATAACTCATAGGATCCAAACACCTTTTGGCGAACTTCCTTGATTGTTTCTATGGCAATGGCTCTTGCTTTTTTCGAGCCTTGTTGAAGAATTTCAACAATACGCTTTTTATCCTGGGAAAGCTTTTCACGTTTTTCCTGAATAGGCGCAAGCCTCGTCATGATCTCTTGAGAAAGGATCTTTTTACATTCTGTACACCCTTTTTTGGCCTTAGTGCACCAAGAACATACTTCTGCTTCTTTCAAAGGAGCAAAAACCTGATAATAACTAAAAACGTTACACACCTCAGGATGCCCTGGATCGGTCAATCTGGCGCGCTGCGGATCTGTGATCATCGAGGAAATTTTTTTCTCAACCACTTCTTGCGGATCTGAAAGATTGATCGCATTATCATAACTCTTGCTCATCTTACGGCCATCAAGGCCCAGCAAGCGCGGATTCTTCGTCAAGATCGCCTTGCAATCTTTAAAAACCTCCGCCTTGTAAAGATGATTAAATTTTCTTGAGATTTCACGCGTAAGCTCAATATGAGGAAGCTGATCTTCGCCGATGGGAACGGCTTGAGCCTTATAAAGTAAAATATCTGCCGCCTGTAAAACTGGATAGCCTAAGAAACCGTAGGTGTGCAAATCTCTTGTCTTGATCTCTCTTAATTGCTCCTTATAGGTTGGATTACGCTCTAACCACCCTAGCGGAGTAAAGCATGAAAAAAACATGTGGAGTTCAAGATGCTCAGGAACGGCAGATTGAACAAAGATGATCGATTTTTCCGGATCAATGCCGCACGCCATCCAATCAATCGCCATCTCCAGGATATTCTCTTGGATCCTTGAACTATCTTCGTACTCCCCCATCAAGGCATGCCAATCAACAATGCCAAAAACACATTGATATTCATCCTGCAGAGAAACCCAATTGCTTAAGGCACCAACAAGATGACCTAAATGCAACTTGCCCGTTGGGCGCATTCCACTAAAAATCCTCTTTTTGTTCATGACCCCTCGTCTATAATTCGCGCTGAATGGTTTCTAGTTCATAGGCCTCAATAACATCACCTGGTGCAATTCCGTCAAAGCCGCGCAACGTAATGCCGCATTCAAAGCCTTCTCTTACTTCACGGACATCATCTTTGAAACGCTTTAGAGAATCTATTTCTCCAGCAAAAACTTCTGCACCGTTTCGCATGATCGTGATCTTGGATTTACGGTCAATACGCCCTTTAAGGACAAAGCACCCCGCAACAACCCCGGATTTGCTTAATTTGAAGACCTGACGAATTTCAACTCGCCCAATAAACTTCTTGCGGATCTTAGGTTCAAGAAGCCCCGACAAGGCCTTTTTGATATCATCCACCGCATCATAAATAATACGATACATGCGAACATCGACATTTTGCTTGGCAAGTTCTTCTGCGGCCTTAGAGCTTATTTCAACATGAAAGCCAACAATGATCGCAGCGGACACTTGAGCCAAAATAACATCGGCGGTATTAATATCACCGATCCCTGTGTGAATAAACTTGATCTGAACTTCCGTCGTTGCTAAATTGTTCAGGGAATCGCGAAGCGCCTCCATCGATCCTTGAACATCTGTCTTAAGAACAATATTTAGATCCTTGATCTTTCCTTGCTGTATTTGAGCGTAAAGACCTTCGAGCGTTATTTTCTGATTAGATTCAAGCCTTTTACTCTTCAACTGCTCTGAGCGAGACTCGCAGACTTCTCGAGCATTCTTTTCATCAGGAACAACATAAAAGATTTCGCCTG
>JBAYLJ010000200.1:0-2774 GCA_041664145.1 Candidatus Omnitrophota bacterium
ACCTTGAAGGTTTGTATTACCACGATTCAAGATAAATTCAAAATGAAAAGGTTTTTCTGGATCAACTTTTACCCCGCTTAAGAGAACAGGAGTAAAGGCTGCGGTCAGTCCAAGCGGAGCACTGGCAACAGGCAAAGACATTCCCGCCTGAGGTTGGGCAAAAACATCACTCGCCCCAAACGGAAAAATACTACCGCTTAAGAATATTAAGATTAAGAAGACTGATAAGATTTTTCTTTGTTTCAAGCTCTTCATACGTTCTCTTTTACTACTTTTCATTCTGCCTATTTAAAAACGTATTTATACCAATATTACTATTAAATATGCCATATAAAATATCCAAAAACAAACTGCCGGGAGATTTTTTAAAAACAACAGGATGGATTCTTAGAAATCAAAGAATGTTTGGCGAAAACTTGCTAACATTTCTTATTTTTGCCCCATGATATCCTTAGCAGCCACACCGGGATGATGATAGCGCTTCTTACCGAACGTAGCTTTTTTATACTGAATAGCTTCCTCTGGGCACCATTGTAAACAAGCCATGCAGTGCTGACAATGCGTAAGCCATGAAGGCTTTTCATTCTGCATGACAATATTTGAAACAGGGCAAACCTTAGAACAAAGTCCACACCGCGTGCAAGCCTCTGTGAACCAAAACCCCTTTGCAGACAAAGGAATTTGAGATGATCCGCCTTTATAAAGGATGGCGTAAAGTAAAAAATTTAATAAAAAAGGTTTTTCTTCTAACGCGCTTGTTCTTTTTTCACGCACACAATCAACGATCTGTCGTGTCTTTATGTCCTGACGCTTAAACATCTCATCTTGTTTTTCCTGAGCGATCGCGCCGTAAAGCGGCGTATAATTTCCCGGCATCATGACTGAAAAGCCAGCGGACAAGCTCACCGTACGTTTTCTTAAAATTGTTTTTGCCAGGCTATGCGCCCTACCCTGCAGTCCGCCAAACGTGGCAACGCTAAAAACATAAGCGCCAGGCTTTATCTTTACGCTCTTTAAGAAATCAGCAACAATGAGTGGCAAGCCAAACATGTAAACTGGAAAAACAAAACCTACGGTATCGTAGACTGGGGAGCTACCGGCCTCTGAGGCCTTGCTGATAGGAACAAGATCTGCGTTATCTAATCCACGCGCAATATCACGAGCCACGATCAAAGAATTTCCTGTGGCGGAGAAATAATAGATCACGGCGTTCATAACAAGCTCCTTCACTTCATCAAAAAAAATCTTAAATCCTTAAGGATTATAATAAATGATCTGGCTTCCCTGTCTTTCAAAAGAAAATTCAACTTCAAGGAAATCCTTGAGGCCTTCTTTAAGTTTCTTTCTATTTTCTGGCGCAACAAATAAAAGCATAAATCCGCCACCTCCCGCCCCCAAAAGCTTGCCGCCTAAGGCCCCACACTTCAAGGCTTTTTCATACAGGGCATCGACGGCTGGATTAGAGATCTTGCTGGATAAACTTTTCTTTAATTGCCAAGATTCATGCAAAAGCTTTCCAAATTCATTAATATTTCTACGGCTATTAAGAATATCAACGGCATGATCGACCATGTCCTTGATAGATGTCAATTCTTGATTTCGCTCTTCTGTGTTTTTAATTTGTTCGGCGGCGATCTCAGACGCAAAACGCGAGAATCCGGTAAAGACAAGCATCAGATGGCTTTGAAGCTCTATGGTCCTTTCTTTAGCCAGGGTCATCGGTTGAATATGAAAACTATGATCTTTGTTAAAAATAATTTTGTTAAACCCTCCATAGGCTACCGCGACCTGATCTTGAGACCCTACATTTTCCTTAAGAACAGTTCGTTCGATCTGGATGGCTTGTTCTGCCAACTGGTCAGGTGTCACAATAGCTCCTTTGAGCGCATGAAGCGAGTTGATCATACCAACCGTGAACGCCGAGCTTGACCCCAGGCCTGATCGCGCCGGCAAATCACCATCATGATGCACCTCGACCCCTTTTTCGATATTAAAATGTTTGAGCAGAGCCTTCACCACAGGATGATGGATCTCCTCAACCGTTTTAACATTTTCAACGATCGAATAAACAATTCTATGCTTATGTTCAAAAAAAGGCGGCAGATAGCGCACCGTAAGATAGCAATATTTGTCAATGGTCGTCGACAAAACAGCGCCTCCGTGATCCTCATACCACACAGGATAATCTGTGCCTCCGCCAAAGAACGAAACTCGAAAAGGAGTTTTACTAATGATCATTCTAAAATCCTCCGCTTTAATCTTAACTTCGTTAACCCTTCGATGTGGGTCCGAACTTTTTTATTAAATTTTTGTTCAAGCATATCAAGATAAACCGGATTCTCAAAATATTCATGAAAGGCATCATCTCTAAATTTCAGCACTTCTTTAGCGCTGATATGATTTGTCGGCAATGGCAAGGCCTCATAAGAATGCTGCGAAAACGCATGCCAAGTGCTAGGCAGCTGCCAATGTTCTTTAACGGCCATGTCATAAAGCTTTGACCCTGGATACGCCATGGCCGAATAAAAATTTGCAAATTCGCAATTAAGCTCTTTAGCCAAATCAAGTGTCTGGCGCATCGTTTCAAGGGTATCATCAGGCAACCCAAAGATATAATTACCGATCACACGAATACCAGCATCTTGGATCGCATGGACAACCGCCTTGATATCATTAATCCGCATACGCTTTTGCGCACCATCTCGCACATCAGGATTAGCGGATTCAATCCCTAAGGCAAACCAATTGATACCAGCCTGCTTCATCTTCTTCAA
>JBAYLJ010000201.1:0-2761 GCA_041664145.1 Candidatus Omnitrophota bacterium
ATCCTCAGGACGTTAAGGATGTTTATCGTCAATATGTTGAGGCCTATCAGTCTGGGGTTCAACAGAAAATTATCGCTGAGTATGATGAGAGTTTAAAAAAATATATCCCGCGCAAGTATTTCTCAGGGGGCGTCGTACTGGACCCCTCAACAAAGGTCCTTACAGATCCAAAGGAGATATCCTCTCTGGGCCTTGATAACTTAAAGCGCCCTCTTGTTGAGTATACCATTCTTCAAAATCCCATCCTTGACTCAAAGAGCGGGGCACTTTCTTCGCCTATAATTCAAGATGAGTTTCTGTCCGCTGAGAATATGAAAAATATTTTTGACAATGAATTTGCTGCTGAAGATTTTATGAATAAGATCCCGAAAGAAAATCGGGCGTGGCATATGGAAAATTTAAAGAATTGGATCATTGAGAATGCTCAGCAACATTTAAGCGGGAAGTATGCTCACGGGATCCGTTGGGATGTCTTTATGGATGAGCTATTACCCGTTTTTGAATTTTCGGATGAGCAGGTTTCACAGATCATAACTCGTCTAGGTATTGAAGAAAAAATGTTAGATATGCCTTTTGACTCGACCCGTCCCAAGGAATGGCAATGGATAGAATCTTTAAAGAAAGCGATTTGGCCCTATGGACAAGTTATCGCAAAGAATCTTATTGTTTATTTGCGGCTTCAAAATAAAGAGGCGGCAAAAGAAGATTTCTCAGAAATATTTCAAAATGGCCAGATTTTTAAAAATAATATTATTCAATCATTTTCCGAGATCAAGGAAAGTGATAAATTGTTCCCCTTTTTTAGACAGATCACCAAGGATACATTCTTTCTGGCAAGTTCAAAGACAGAAAGAATTGATCAGCTGATGCGTATTGCAGAAAAAGAAGTCAATGTGAGTACGCATAAAGGACAAGATCTTTTAAACCTTTCGGATCTAAAGAAAGTTTTAGAAAACAATCATCAGCGCAGAAGGACAGGGCCGAATGCAACGTATGACCCTGCCGTGACGGCTGCCCTAGAGGAATTAAAAGTTTTGGCTGAAAGTTTAACAGATAAATCTGCGGGCATTTTTGATGACATTAAGGGTATTGTTGACGAATGTTGTGATGCCAGAATTCAAGCCGAGTTTGATAATGTGCAGGCAATGTTTAAAGAAGGAAAAATGATCGAGGTTATTTCTCTGTTGACAGAGATAAGGAGCCAAATCTATCCTCTCATTATTGAAAATATTAAGGCTGCAGACCGCATTAATCATCAAACAGAAAAACGATATGGTCCGCACATTGCGCAATCTTCTCAGAAGGCGCAAGAAGCCTACAAGCTCATGGAAGCCGATATTCTTATCGAGCAAAGAATTGTTGATTTTTCTACAGAAGCATTCTCGTTGATTCGCGACAACATCATTTCTAACCCGCCTAACGTAAAAAATATTCAGGATATGATTTCAGCGATATATATTATTGCAAAAAATATGACCAATGCCTTAGGCGTAAAGCCGGGCCTTGATATCTTGGCAGAGAATTTAATCAAAATGAAGGACAAGCAGCAGTATACAAAAATGGATTATTATAAGATTTACGGCATGGTTCAGCAGATTCAGCTTGAGCTGGATGATATCTCTGCTTATCTTGCAAAAGAGTTTAAGCCTCAGGTTGAGGTGCTGCAAAAAAAAGAAGGTGTTGTGGATTATCAAGACACGCCAGAATCTCTGGGGTTTGCTCAAGATCTATTGAGAACAACCATGCTCGGACAATTTAATGAACGCTTTCTTTTAGATTGCAGGAAAACGATTGATCAGCTTGAAGGCCCTGAAGAATTGACGTTGCAAGCTGATTCTTTTGCTCAACAACGAGCCAGAGAAATCATGGATATTCCTATTGAGTTTGATAGCCTTGCGAGGGTCATCAACCCTGACCAAACAACGGAAAATCAAATGAAAAGGATCGGGTCAAAAGTTTATGGATTGTATGTGATGAAAAAACTTGGGCTTCCTATTCCAGACTTTTTTCTTATGCGGTCAGCGACGGATGAGGATTCTTTTAAAATCGATCCCATCAAAGTAGAATTACAAAAACAGATTGCAGCCTTAGAAAAAAAGAGTGGTAAAAAGATTGGCGATCCATCCAATCCTCTCCTTTTTTCCCTGCGGTCGGTTTTTCCTATCTCTATGCCAGGAGAATTTTCAACCGTATTAAATGCTGGAATGAATGATGAAATTTTTGAAGGCCTGAAAAAGATCTATGGTGAAGAATTTGCCCTTTTTACCTATATCCGTTTTTTACAAGACTGGGCAGTTTTATTTTCCGCAAATTTTACCAAAGCAGAACTAAAGTTTATTGAAACGAATCAGGAGATATCGAAAGGCCAAGTGGAATCTCTTGAGGTCTGGCTAGCAAAGATCAGGGATCTTTTTTCTAAGAAAAATATTAAGATCCCAGAAGATCCTTTTGCGCAAATCGAAATCATTGCCGACCGCATCATGAATCATTCGAAAACAAAAGAAATACAAGAATACTTAGGTTTACACGGTGTTCCTGATTCCTGGAAGCCGAGTGTGATTTTTCAAGAAATGGATTTTGGCTATCTTGAGGAGGGTTCCTATACGGCCGTTGTATACACAAGAGATACGAACACGGGAGAAAACAAACTTGATATTGAAGCCATGTATGGGGCAACCGGAGTGGATTTGGTTGGACTCAATCGTTCTGCAAAAGAAGTTTTAAGCGAGCTTCCGCCAGCAGACCAAGAACTTGTCGAGCA
>JBAYLJ010000202.1:0-2737 GCA_041664145.1 Candidatus Omnitrophota bacterium
CAAGCAATGCGCAGGACGCGCGGGACGCCCAGGCTATGATGATTTTGGCGAAGCAGTCATGATCGCGAAATCTTTTTCCGAGGCACGTTTCTTTTTTGAGCACTATATTGAAGCCAAGCCCGAGCCTGTCATCTCAAAACTTGGCAATGAGTCAGCGCTGCGCATCCATGTCTTGGCTGCCCTTGCTTCGGGCCACGTTCACGATATTGACAGCATGTTCACATTTATATCCCACACTTTTTTAGCTCATCAAAAACAAACACCAAACTTAATTGAAATTATCAGCAATATTTTCACATTTCTTGAGCGGCACGGGCTTATTGAAAAAAGCGGCTTTCGTTATTTTGCAACCACCTTTGGCCAATGCGTGAGCCGCCTTTACATTGATCCTATCACCGGCATTATGCTTCACATGGGGCTGGCCAAGGCGCATCACGGCGCGCCATTTACAACAACAGGATTGCTGCATCTTATCTGCTGCACTCCGGATATGGAGAGGCTTCGCAGTATCACCAAAAGCGATTATGAAGAGCTTCAAGGCTTTGCCGCAAATTGTGGCGAGGAATTCATCGTTAATCAAAATGATGTCGCTGAACTCGAAGATGTCTTTTTTCAATTAAGCGTGCTTAAGACAACCTGGATGCTGTCCCAATGGATCGAAGAAGAGCGGGAAGAAAATCTTTGCGACCGGTTTAATGTCGGCCCAGGAGATATCCATCGCCACGTCGAATCCGCGCAATGGCTTCTTTACGCGACATCCGTCATTGCTGAACTTTTTAAATTTAAACGCCAAACCTTTGTTGCCGATGATCTAAAAACACGGGTTCATTATGGGATCCAGGCAGAACTCTTGGAGCTTGTTTTATTAAAAGGAGTTGGGCGCATCCGCGCGCGCAATCTTTTTGAAAAAGGATTTAAACATCTTACAGATCTTCGGCTCACCGCAGTTGAGGATCTGGCCGGCGTTCCTCAGATCGGCAAATCCCTCGCCAAGGATATCCTCGAACAAATAAAAAAAATTCTTAAGAAATGATCGTTACGGCTGCAGGAATCTTGTGGCCTTCAAATGGCGCTCAAGATGGTAGACAAGAAAATTATTGAGGATATATTTTAATTCTTTTTTGGTGAGCGCGGTCAATTTCAGCCGAAGCACATGTTCCCAGATGTTGCGCTCAATATGAACCAAGGACGCGATCGTCCCGCGAGAGATCGCTGTTGCCGTGCGATCGTTGGCGCGACAATCCTCGCAGAGAAGCCCTCCTAATTTCATGCTAAATTGCATCTTAGGTGAGATCTTTTTTTGGCACACCACGCACGAATCTAAAAACGGACGGAATCCTGAGAGCAGAAGGATCTTGATCTGAAAGATATGCACAAGCTTGCTGACATCATCGGTGTCCTCGAGCGCGGTGAGATACGCGATCAGCAGGTCATAGATCTCGGTATTTTTCTCTTCCGAAGGCATGATCGCATCGACAAGCTCTAAGGCATAGCTTGCGGCAAGGGTTCGCTTAACATCCTGGCGGATCTTAAAAAAGAAAACCTTAAGGTCGCATTGGCCTACCAGATGCAAGTCAGACTCACGGTGGCCGTAATAAACCAGATGATTGACAGAAAACTGATCGACGCTGCTTCCAAATTTCTTGTGATCCTTACGAATGCCCTTTAAAATGCCTTTGACTTTTCCATGATCGCGGGTAAAAAAGGTCACGATCTGGCTGGTCTCACGAAAATCAAAGCGCTTAAGGACAATAGCCTGCGTCTGGAGGATCATATCTTTAGGAAGGTTAAGATCTCTTCTTCTTTGGCTCGAAAACGTTTGATCTCTTTGGGACGATGATCATCAAAACCCAAGAGATGAAAGATCCCATGAATGACGTAGAGCATCAGCTCTCGCGCAAGAGAGTTGTTGAATATTTTTGCCTGACGGCAGACTGCCCCGGTTGAGATAATAATTTCTGCGTTCATTTCTTTTGGCTTCAAACATTTTGTTTGTTTTGGGGAATCTAGAAAATTAAAGGCAAGGACATCCGTGGCGTAATCATGCTTAAGGTATTTTTTATTTAACGCCCTGATCTCTTTGTCAGTAACAAAAACGATGGAAAGCTGAGCGCTCAAAACGCGCTCACGACGAAGTATTTTTTTGACCGTTGAGGCGATCTGATCAGGCGTTATGGGAATTTGCTTCTGGAGATTTTGGACGTCGATTTGGAGTTTCATTTTTCTTTTCAGGATATTTAACCCGCGTATGATAGATCGATGTCAAGACACGCGTGAAGGTCATGCCGATCAGCTCAAGGTCTTTTAAGGTAAGAGTACACTCATCGAGCTGCCCGTCAATAAACTTGTTATTAATGATCTTGCGAACCTGCTCATCAATGCGGGCAGGGGTTGGCTCTTCAAGCGCACGGCAAGCACCCTCGACAGAGTCTGCCAACATCACGATGGCCACTTCTCTTGTTTGAGGCTTGGGGCCAGGATAGCGAAATGTCTGCTCATCAACCACTTCCCCTTCCTGCGCCTCAGAAACAGCCCTTTGATAAAAATAATACATCAAGCTCTTCCCATGATGCCCTTCAATAAAATCAGCAACGCTAGGATGCAAATGATATTTCTTTCCCATTTCCACGCCATTTTTTACATGGTTAAAAATAACCAGCCGGCTCATGGTCGGCTCAAGGTCATCATGTTTATTAGATTCAAAGATCTGATTTTCCGTAAAATACTCCGGCTTATC
>JBAYLJ010000203.1:0-2723 GCA_041664145.1 Candidatus Omnitrophota bacterium
GCTTTTATTTTTGTGTTGGTAGGGATCAAGATGAGAGAGTATAAAACAGATTTTCTTTTTAAAAGCAGTCTTTTGCAAAAATTAACGATGATCGAGCAAAAGCAAGATGCTATCCTTGGTCAACTAGGCGGCATGAGAGGTCTAGGGCAGCAGAGGCCAGAGGCTTTTCCTCAGAGACCCAAAATCGATCCTAACAAAATTTATACTATTAGCCTCGGAGAATCACCTTTTAAAGGTGATCCTAAGGCCAAAGTGACGATCGTAGAGTTTTCAGATTTTCAATGTCCTTTTTCGCAACGATTTCATCCCGCGGCTATCGATGCTGTCAATGCGTATGCAAGCGGAGTGAAATATGTTCTCAAAAATTTTCCTTTAGGCTTTCATCAGCAGGCACGACCAGCGGCCAAAGCCCTTTTGGCTGCCAACGAACAGGGCAAGTATTGGGAGATGATGGATCTTTTGGTGAAAAGCGGTAAGGATGTTAGCGAAGGCAAGTTTAAAGAATTGGCTGGCCAGCTAGGGATTGATGTCAATCGTTTTGAAACAGATTTAAAAGAAAAAGATGCTCAATGGGAAAAACTTATTGAAGCAGACCTCGCTGCTGGTAAAGAGGCAGAAGTGATGGGAACGCCAACTTTTTATATAAACGGCAAGCGCACAGATGCAAGAACTGTGGAAGAGCTTAAAAAAGAAATTGATCAATTATTAAAATAACGTATATTCGTTGAAGGAGGAATTATTATGGGTGGTCGAGTTGGAGGTATATCACATATTAATTACAAGGAAACCCGTGGCGTTAAGGTAAGCGGGGGGATGAAGGTTACGGCCGGAACTGTGTTGACTCGTGAGGGAGGCAAGTGGAAGCCTGGGATCAATGTTATCGGGCGGATGCATTTGACAGCCGGATGTGATGGAGAAGTCTATTTTACGCATAAGGCTGGAAAATATAAGAAGTCGATAACCTTGATCAATGTTCGCTCTGCGGTAGAGAAAGCAAAAAAGAAAACAAATAAAAAAGTTGCTTAATGTTTTCATCGTCTGTGAATAGGCCATGTGTGGAATTGTAGGATATATTGGCGATAAAGATGTTACTCCGATACTTCTAACCGCTTTAAAGCGGTTAGAATATCGGGGATATGATTCTTGTGGTGTTGGGATCATTGCGCATAAAGACAATCGTCTTTATCTTCAGAAAACTCCCGGTAAGATACAAAATTTAGTCAATCTTCTTAAAGAGAAACCGTTGCCTTTAGGCCATGTCGGCATTTCTCATACGCGCTGGGCTACGCATGGTAAACCTACTAAAATCAATGCTCATCCGCATTGTGACCAGAGCGGTAAAATCCTCATTGTTCATAATGGTATTATTGAAAATTATCAAGAACTTAAAAAAGAGCTTCAAGATAAAGGGTATCATTTTGTCTCTGAAACAGACACAGAAGTCGTTGCACATCTTATTTCTTCTTTTTTAAAAGGAGACCTTCTTGACGCTGTTCAGAAAACGATTAAGAAGCTTAAGGGGTCGTTTGCCTTAGGGATCATTTCAAGTGATTTTCCTGACAAGCTTATTGCCGCGCGCCTGGGTTCGCCCTTGATCATTGGGGTGGGAGAAGGTGAACATTTTGTAGCTTCGGATGTCTCTGCTATTTTAGACAGGACACGCAAGATCATTTATCTCAAAGACGGCGAAATTGCAGAAATTGAAAAAGATCATTTAAATGTTTTTGATGCCCAAGGGCGAAAAGTGACCTCAAAGGTTCAAACAGTTTCGTTTAAGCTGGATTCTATCCAGCGAGGCGGTTTTCCGCATTTCATGCTTAAAGAAATTCATGAGCAAGAGCATGTTTTAAACACGATGTTATCTTTGCGACTCAAAAAAGATCATATTAGCCTTGAGGGTTTGGGTTTAAGTGAACAACAACTGAAGGAAATCCAGCAGGTGATTATTGTCGCTTGCGGGACGGCTTATCACGCCGGACTTGTGGGTGAATATATCATTGAACAATTGGCTGGCGTGCCCGTGACGGTTGAATTCTCAAGCGAGTTTCGTTATCGTTCACCGATCGTAGGTAAACACACCCTTGTGATCGCCATTAGTCAATCTGGAGAAACGGCTGATACGTTGGCCGCAGTCCGTGAAGCAAGGGCCAGGGGCGGAAAAGTCATCGCGATCTGCAATGTGGTTGGATCAACCCTGACCAGAGAAACAGAAGGCGTGCTTTATACCTATGCAGGGCCTGAAATTGGTGTCGCCTCAACAAAGGCGTATACAGCCCAGCTTTGCATGATGTATTTGTTTGGGCTAAAATTAAGCCTTATTAAGAAAAATCTTTCACCCTCACGGGCAAGACAGATTATTAAAAGTTTAAAGAAAATACCTTCGGCCATCTCTTCTATTTTAAAAATAAAAGGAAACATCGCCAAAATAGCTAGGGCCAATTCTCATTTTGGGTCATTTCTTTTCTTGGGAAGAAATGTCAATTTTCCATCGGCTTTGGAAGGCGCCCTTAAACTTAAAGAAATTTCTTATATTCCAGCGGAAGGATATGCGGCCGGAGAAATGAAACCTGGACCGATCGCCTTGATCGATGAATATCGGGCAGTTGTTTGTTTGGCGCCAGAATCTGACACTTACGAAAGGATGATTTCTAATATGCAGGAAATCCGTGCTCGCAAAGGAAAGATTATCGCCGTTGCCACCCAAGGTGATAGCGTGATTAAAC
>JBAYLJ010000204.1:0-2717 GCA_041664145.1 Candidatus Omnitrophota bacterium
AATATCCGCCACGCCTATCTTGGCGTAAAATTTCTTTACTTCACCCACGTAAGTCTTTTCATGTGTGTGCCCAAGGCCCTGGCTCATATCCTTCGGCCCTGGCGTGCCGAAGTAAAAACCGGATGAAAATCCTCTGTTATAAACCTTCGCGAGCTCTTTTTTGAATTGTTCCTTGAGCTTTGGTGTTAACTTTTTCGCAAAAAAGGCATCCATGGCTTTACGATAAACGCTAACGACCGCGCGAATATATTCCGGGGAACGCATACGGCCTTCGATCTTAAAAGCGTCGATCCCGCTTTTAACAAGCTCATCTAAAAAATCGATCGTGCAAAGATCTTTAGGGCTTAAGACATAATCTTTTCCTAAAATATATTCAGACTCATCATCAATATCTTTAATGCGAAATTCCCGACGGCAAGGCTGCAAGCACTCTCCGCGATTGGCCGACTTATCAAACGAGTATTCCGACATAAAACATCGCCCCGAGATGCTGACACACATCGCGCCGTGAATAAAAGCCTCAACCTCACATGAAATTTTTCTTTTTTTAATTTCTTTTACAATATGCGTTATATCGCGAAGCGTGCATTCACGCGCCAGAACGATACGCACCGCGCCTTGCGCGGCGTAAAAGGCAACGGCATCGATATTAGCGACTGACGCCTGGGTTGAAAGATGGATGGGAAGCCCATATTCTTTGGCAAGCGACAAAGCTGCCGCATCCCATAAAATAACCGCATCAACTTTAGCGTCTGCTGCTTGTTTCAAGATGCGCTTTAATTTTATTTGATCCCCTTCAAGAATAACGGTATTGACGGTGAGGTAGCCTTTGCGCTTCTTTTCGTGTAGGCATTGGATAATTTTCTTAATCTCAAGCGGATCAAAATTAGATGCCTCATGACGCATATTGAGCGTCTTGACGCCAAAATAAACCGCATCTGCGCCGGCATCAATTGCTGCATAAAGGCTCGGCCAATCTCCGGCTGGAGCAAGAAGTTCGGGGGTTTTGTGCTGAAAAGATTTCATGGGGTACACTATAACGCAAAATCACAAAACGGGCAATCTTGAATTCTCCAAGGATAGATCAAGGCATTGAGTCGAACAACAGCAGTGCTTCCCGAACCTAAGACCATTTTTCTATAAAAACGTTCTGGAATAAAAGGCCGAAATCTTCTTTTAGCTGTTTCCGCATAAAGATCAAGCGTGGACTCGCAAAGAGTTTCTGCTGATGAGTCGAGAGATTCTTGGACGGGCTTAGGCTTGCCTCTTTGAAAAAGTTGTTCCTGTTTCTGCCGCAAGAAAGTGCTCTTAAAAGTGTCCTCAAAGGTCATCACATTTAGAGGATCAGCATCACGGGCAATCCCGGAAAATTCATTTTGTGCGTCATTCTCTTCAAGATCCTTAGATCTTTCTTTTATTTGTAGCAAATATGTTTCTAGTTTCTTCTCCTGCTGTGATTTTTTAAGCACCTGATAAACATCCTGCCGCTTGATCAGCCCCGAGCGCTTAACAATGCTGCTTCTTGCCTGCTTGGTCAATGCCAAGTCATGCCCTTTTTTGTTTGAAATCTTTTCTGCATAATCTGCGCCTTCAAGATAACGAATCAGGAGCCTTGCCTTTTGGGTAGAAATTTCACACTCTTCCTTTTTGACTTCTTCTTTTTTAGCAAAATTTAAAGAACGCTTACTATCGCGCCTTATTTTTTCAATATTAAAATGACTCAACTCTGCATCAGCGATAGAAGGAGAAAAAATAAATCCTGGAATACCAGCTTGAAAATTATTATTACTTTTTTGCGGGATCGATCCTTGCGTCAATATCTTTTGAATGAATCTATTCTTTGCGCCGTACTCGCCGACACCCTTACCCAGAATTCTTTGTCCTTTATACTTTTTATTTAATAAATCACCTCGAGTACGCATTGATTTTCCATTTAGAGATAAGCTTGCGTCTATGCCGTCAAAGCCCCCGAAAGATGGCTCTAAAACTAAACCGCCAGGAAGACCTGTTCCTAGCTCAAAACCTTGCGTTCCTTGACCCACGCTAGATGAAGAGAAGCCTAAGGACGACGAACCCATAGGCGAAGTCCCAAACGATCCCAAGGGCGATGACATCGCTGAAGTACCCAAAGACGAAGAAAAACCCACAGAAGAAAAAGCGCTCACAAGCGATGAAGAGCTTAAAGGTGATGAACCTGTAGACGAAGTCCCAACAGAACCAAGAGGTGAAGATATTGCCGAAGAACCCATAGGAGAAGAAAAACCCACAGAAGAAAAAGCGCTCACAAGCGATGAAGAGCTTAAAGGTGATGAACCTGTAGACGAAGTCCCAACAGAACCAAGAGGTGAAGACATTGCCGAAGAACCCATAGGCGAAGAAACGCTCACAAGCGATGAAGAGCTTAAAGGTGATGAACCCATAGACGAAGTCCCAACAGAACCAAGAGGTGAAGATATTGCCGAAGAACCCATAGGCGAAGAAAAACCCACAGGAGAAGAAGCGCTCACCAATGATGAAGAGCCTGTTAGCAAAGCCCCAATCGAACCCAAAGGTGAAGAGACTGCCGAAGAACCCATAGGCGAAGAAAAACCCACAGGAGAAGAAACAACCGCCAAAGAAGAAGAAAAGGAATATGCTCTGACACCTAAGCGCTCCTCGAGGTATATTGTTTGTGACAATAAATTATTTTGATAAAGACGTAAATATCGATGCTGAGG
>JBAYLJ010000205.1:0-2717 GCA_041664145.1 Candidatus Omnitrophota bacterium
CGGTTGCAAGCGCCAAAGAGATCTTCGCGGATCTTTATACAGCGACGGCAAAGCAAGAGTTTGATCTCCAAGTTCTTAGGCTTAAAGATGTTGGGCCTTTGGCGCAAGAGCTAGTTCATAAAAAGAAACTGTCGTCATCGCTTCTGAACCTATCGCCTGATATGGGAGAGCAGGTAAGAAAACGATGTTTCGTTATTGAGGCCAGAGATTCTTTTTATTTTCCTGAAACCAGCATAGAGCAGCGCGTTATTCCGCTTGAAGAATCCTTCCAAGGAAAAATTCATCCGGTTGTCGAAGTTCAAATCAATGGAGAGCTTTATTATGTCGGCAGTAATTATTATCTTGTGATTAAGCTTGCCAACGGTAAGAACATTTATTGGGGTGGCCAGCACAATCTTTCTTATAGTTTCTTTTTTGATCACTATCGCGAGAAGGCCCAAGATGTTATTGACCAGGGCGGAGTTATTTGGAATTGCTTGGATGCGCATGTTGATATCGGTACACATATTGCGACGCCTTTTATAAAGAAAGAAAACGTTCAGTGGCAGAAAGAAATTCTTTTTGGCTTCTCGCGGTTACAATGTTATGACTTTCTAGGATTTTTGGCAACGACGGGCATCGCGGCGCAAATCAATTTTGTCCATAAGATAGAGATGTTTGACCGTAAGCCGTTTTTTCTTCAAAGCATACCTGCCTACACCTACAGCCTTCGCAGCCTTGCCAACGAGAAAAATACATTTAGCCTTATGGATCTTGATATTGATATTCTTGTCATGCAGGATTCCACAATGCATGCGGAAAAGGCCCAAGAGAATTTTCAAATCATGAAACCTTATTTTTTAACTCTTGCGCAACAAAGCGATGTGTGCTTTTTCATTAATAGTTCAGAGCTGGCAACACATCCGCGTGGCGTGCCGTTTTATATGAATCCGCATTTAGCGGTGTTATTTAATGGAAAACTTATTGCGGAATTATCTCAAGATGCAAGAAAAACTGCTTCCAAAGGCTGCCTTTCCTCGCCGGCGGAAATGGTTTTAACTGATCAAGACCCTTATTATCAGGCGATACGCAAAGAATTTGTTGATACGGATAAATATCTTCCTACAGTTGAGGCAAATGCCAAAGATAACAATCCTGCGCTTTATAGATTTATTTTCGAAAAAATTATGCAGTATACGGGGGATCTACGTGGCAAGGCCGTGGTGGAGATGGGCGCACGTTGCGGAGCCATGGTTCGCTTGTTACGGCAACAGGGAGTTGATGCGTGGGGATTGGAAATGGAGTCCGATTTTGTCCGGTTTGCCACAGAGCACGGCGTGCCGCTTGTTCTGGCTAACTTGAAAAGTGTTCCGGAAGCAGTTGGCCACAAGCCGGCTGCCTTGACATTTTCTCGCTGGGTCCTGGATGACTTAGGTATATTAAAAGAAAACAGCACCCGCCTAGGATATCGCTCTTTGACTTATGACGAAAGCCTCAAGGTTCTTTGGAATATTTCAGCTTTAACGCCGATGGGTGCGTGGAGTATCCATACGACATATCACCGTATCCATTTTAGCAATGAGGAAATAGCTCGTGCAGGTTTCGAGATCGTTGAAATGAATGAAAAGCGTACTTTGATGGTTTTAAAAAAGATTAAGTCGTCTGAATCCTGCTCTTCCTCGGCGGTATCAAGCCCTTCCCAGAGGCCCAGGTTATTAAAGACAGTTTATGATGCTGTTGATAAGCGCTTCCTTTCGATCATGATGATTGGCATTGGTTTTAGTCAGGCCGTTGCTCTGGCGATTATGCAGCTCTGGCCTTATCCGATCCTCAAAGGAATGGGGGCTTGTCCATGGGTTGCTTCTCATAAAATTTGTTTTGATCCTTTAGCTTGTTTGATTCCGTTTATGCGAACTTTTGATCAGAATGCATTTGTTGTTGGGGCATTAGGATTTTCTCTCTGCGCCATCATTTCTCTTGTTTTTCTTTTGAAGGCGACCAATAAGGAAGTGACCAGGCAATTTTCAGTTTATGGGCCTGCGTTAATTTTGTCAGGCGTAGCCGCCAACAACCTTGCCCTTGCCATCAACCATACTGTTTTAGATTATATTTATTGTCCTTGGCTGCCGTCGATGAGTGCGCATGTATTTTCCTTTTTTGAAAAAGGGGAATTTTCACTGCAGAAAATTATTAATGTGGCGGATTGTTTTATTTATTTTGGGATAGACCTTTGTTTGATCCGTTGCGCCATCAAGGGAATTCAGAGCCTTTTTTCTAAGAGACTGCATAATGCGTCCTTAGTTCAAGAAGGTATTCAAGAACAGAAGTCTTCTTTGCTGTCGGTGGATTCCAAGGAGAAGCGACAAGAAATGCCTTATTCTTTACGCCTTGATCCTCGCGCGCTTGAAGCAGGGCTTTTGCCGGAAGGGCACATTTACAATGACATGCTTATCAGGCAGGAGAGTAATTCTTATCATCAAAATCAAAAGGGCCTTTATTATTGTTCTGGCGCTGATTTTTCGAATTACCTTTTAGCGAATAATACCCCGCGATCCGTCTTTGTTGATCGCAGCTATCGCCATTTAGAGCCCAAAGATTTTGAAGGTCTCAAAGATAAAGATGGCATTAAACATCTTTCTTATAAAGAAGCAAAGTTTTCTCGAGGATGGATACCCGCCGATCTCATTGAGAAAAAAAGATTTCTTGTCCGTGCCATGGGGATCGAGCTTGAATCTATC
>JBAYLJ010000206.1:0-2697 GCA_041664145.1 Candidatus Omnitrophota bacterium
AGAAATCGGGACACTTAAATTTCCTCTAAATATTTTAGAGGAAGAATTTAAGCGGCGAGAGGAATCGACGCCAACTTTTCCTCTATTTATTGCTAGAACGAAGCTGGCGCATCGTCTTCCTTCTTATTATATTCACAGGAAAAGACGATGACCCCCGACACTCAGCGTTGTCAATCCTAAACGCAAATTAAGCTGGCGAGAGGAATCGAACCCCCGACCCGCGCATTACGAATGCGCTGCTCTACCAACTGAGCTACGCCAGCAATCTTCCATAATTGTGTTCTGGCGAAGATTGCAAGTGCCGCATTTCCGCTGTGCATTTTTAGCCAAATGCGGCGCGCCAGCAAAATAATCAATGATACAGTGTTTACCACAAAACGGTTGCAAGCTGCTCTACGCCAAATCTTCCTAATTAAAAATAAAAAGTGCCGAGGCCCAGAATTGAACTGGGGACGCAAGGCTTTTCAGGCCTTCGCTCTACCAACTGAGCTACCTCGGCAATCTAGATCTATGTCCTTTATTGAAATACCCATTGTACCAAAGTTCTTTTGCTTGTCAACCCCGTTAGAGAAAGTGCCAGCAGCACTATTTTCCTTCCGCAAAGCAAGTGCTATCTTCTCCGTTATTTCAAGGCCGCTGGTACGCTGTTCTCTTACGTGGTCAACGATAGGATCTTGCCACTGGGTTCAATAAATAAATTTATTGTCGTGCTTGATTTTTGATCTTCACAAAGATATCTTGGGCCATCTTAATATTGGGAAGCATATTTTTGCGAGCCTTAACACGCAAACGAACATCATTGGATGATATCTGAGACAAATCAATAGTGATCTTTGCTCCGTTCACAAGCCCTTGAAGGGTTCCGAGCTTATAATCTTTTGTCTGTACTGTCCCCATAATAGAGACAACCTGCGTGGAGGCATCCCAAAGTGTATCATAATCAGCCTGCGCCTCGCCCTCGACGGTATCAGGGCTGACAGCATAACCACCCAAGGCGCCTACTCCCCCAGCCACAAAATAAATACAGCTCGAAGTAAGCAAGCTGAGAATGCAAACGCACACTATTAAGAAGAAATTCTTTGCCTTGATTCTCTGCTTCATGAAATCCTCCCTTTGGGCAGTGTCAGAATGAAAACATTTCTTACGCAAAAATTTTACGCTAAGGCATCCTTTTGCCTCGAAAGAGCGCCATTTTTTTTAACGCTCTTTCGAGGAAAGGAACACTTTTATTTTACCTTCTCTATTTATCCTTGTCGATAAATCTTCAAACTTTATTTGATCAATGTATTCTTAACGACCCAAGCCACCGTGACGATCGAGACCATGGACATGAGCTTTATTAAAATATTCATCGCTGGACCCGAGGTATCTTTAAAAGGATCCCCAACGGTGTCCCCGACAACAGCAGCCTTGTGGGCAGCAGAACCTTTTCCGCCATGATTTCCTTCTTCAATATACTTCTTGGCATTATCCCAAGCGCCGCCGCTATTAGCCATCATAACAGCCAAAACAAATCCGGAGGCGGTTGCCCCGATCAATAATCCACCCGCGGCATTGGTACCCAAGAAAAATCCCATTGCCACAGGAACGAGGATCGCCAAGAGCGAAGGAACGATCATTTCTTTTTGAGCAGCCTTTGTAACAATGTTAACGCAGCTCGCGTAATCGGGCTTGGCGGTTCCTTCCATGATCCCCTTAATCTCCTTAAATTGACGTCGGACTTCAACAACGATCTTGCCTCCGGCACGTCCCACAGCACTCATGGTAAGCGCGCCAAAGACAAACGGCATCATGGTTCCAATAAACAAACCGATCAAAACAAGCGGAGATAATAAATCTAAAGTTACCGTTCCACCATTCATGATGACAGATTCTTTATAAGCAGAAATAAGCGCTAAGGCCGTAAGAGCTGCGGAACCGATCGCAAACCCTTTTCCCGTGGCCGCGGTTGTGTTTCCTAGCGAATCCAAGGCGTCGGTTCTTTTACGAACTTCCGGCCCTAAATGTGCCATTTCAGCATTTCCGCCCGCATTATCTGCAACGGGCCCATAGGCATCCGTCGCCAAGGTAATACCAAGGGTGCTCAACATTCCCACCGCAGCAATGGCAATACCGTAAATCCCTCGGCCAGCAACGGCAAGCCCTCCAGCCACAACATAGCTTCCCATGATAGCGGCACTCACGATAACCACCGGAACAACGGTTGACATCATCCCAATGGACAAACCCCCGATGACGATCGTTGCCGGTCCTGTTAAAGATGTTTCTGCCAAGCCCTTGACCGGACGGTAGCTAGACGATGTAAAATATTCCGTTGCCAAACCGATCAAGATACCTGCACCTAAGCCGATAATAACCGACCAGGCAATGCCCATATTTTCTTTTCCAAGAACAAACCACACAAGAACAAACGTCATCACGGCAGTGATCGCAGAGGCACTAAAAACACCTTTGCGTAACGCCGCGAGCAAAGAACTCTGTGAGGCATCTTCACCTGTTTTAACAAAGAAAGTTCCGATCATAGAAGCAATGATCCCTGCCCCAGCAAGGATGAACGGAAGGCTGAAACCCGCAAACCCTAAACCGCCCGTGATACCTAACGTCGCTGTCGCCACAATAGACCCGACATAGGACTCATAAAGATCAGCACCCATCCCTGCGACATCTCCTACGTTATCGCCGACATTGTCTGCGATC
>JBAYLJ010000207.1:0-2697 GCA_041664145.1 Candidatus Omnitrophota bacterium
CACAATAATATCAATAATGAGCGATGTCCAAAAAGCATCAGAATCAAAAGACTGGGACTTGATCGTTTCCTCATAAGGGCTGGCCCACTGTGAACCCCAGATAAAAGCTTTTTTCTCAGATGAAACAACCTCAGCACCTTTTAGGCTTTCAGTGTTTGGCGCCAAAACATATCCTGTAAATTTCTTTAAAAATTCATCTTTAAAGAAAACCTTTGATATGCCAATATCATTAAAAGCAATGGTATCGTTGTTGACTTGGGTAACTAAAACAAAGTGCTCTGGATCAAGGTTGGCAATAAAAGGAGTATCAATATGATCAATATCTTGGTTGGCGATCTTGACAGCCTTGAAGTTAAGCCCATAAGCAGAGGCAATAGAATCAAGAGCGTAAAGCGAAGTCTTGAGCCTTGGGTCTCCGGCCTTAATGATCTTGCCCAAAATATCAACAGAAAGTGTTAAAACAGAAATTTCTTCAAGACTAATGCCTACTTGATTCTGAACAAGGAGGTCGCGGAGGGCATAAACACCGCAATTGAGGTGTTGAATACTTGTTTGCTTAAGCCAAGATTCAAAACTATAAACATCATCTTGAGTAAATTGAGCAGTGGTGGTAACAAGAAGTCCACGGTTGTTGGTAGCGCCAGAAACTCCCGCGTTAGGAAGCTCAAGCTTGACTCTTGCTTTTTCTTTGCCTTGAATTTGCGTAAGAAGATCTTTTATGCTTTCAGCAATGGTGGCTGCGGCTTTAATGCCAACATACGCATCCACCTTTTGTTGGCCCCAAAGAACAGCTGGATTATAATTAAAAGCCCAACTAATTTGTTCAGGCGTAAAAACAAGAACAACCACAAGAGCCACAGTACGGATCCAAGCCTTAAAATGGCTTTGAAATCCTGAATAATCTTCGCTTGATTGTTCGTTGGCTGTTGAAGGCTTAGAAAAACCAAAAAAAGAATCATTATTAAATAACATATGATTCTCTTTTTTTGCAGTGGTTGTATTGAGGTTTTTGTCTAGTTTTTCCATTTTCTTCATATTCTCAAGCAAATGGGCTGTGACTTTTTCGCGATCAAAAGCCACAGCCCATGCAGTTATAAAATAAATCCGTTTGTCCTACTTACTGCTTCCGTGGCTTTTTGTTACATCCAGAATATAGCATGTGGATTAAAAGTGTCAAGTATTGGACATTCTTTATCTCTTTTATTATCAATGACTTACAATAGATTATAATAATATATTTTCTTTTTTTCCGACGAGTCGCCTCTAGGCTCATTATTTGAAAAAATCGCTGTCAAGAGCAAAAGAAAGAAAAATGAAAAAAGAGTTCCTAGCGCTTGCTTTGCGCATTGATATTTTTACCGTATTCCGTCGAGAAAAATATCCCATCATGGCGTTTGATCACGAGAAAACAAAAAATTTCAAAGTCAAATAACTTAAAATTCTTCTAACCCATGAAAAAATTTTATCAAAATCGTAAGGAAATGTTGTGAAGAAATTGTTATTTTTGTGAAAAGAATTTATAATTTTCTGTAATTTATTGGTTTTATTGACTGGACATTCTAGAATGGACAAAATAACTCAAATTTATTGTATTTTTTAAGAATTATAATGTCCAGAATGTAATAGGCTAGAAAACTTTATTTGATTTGAATTAAAAGAGGTGAAGTAAATTTGGACTGATAGTTACGTTTGTTTTGTTCCGCAAACTATGTCCTCATTTATTAACCGCCGGTTAGCTTTGAGATCGCATTGCCTTCCATAAATTGCAAAAGGACAGGGCCGGCAACTAAAATGCCGACAACAGGAAAGATGCAGAAAAGAAGAGGAATGAGCATCTTAAGAGGGGCCTTAAGAGCTGTTTGTTCTCCTCTGCGAAAGCGAGAAATACGCATATCTTCAGAAATAATGTTTAACGCATCCGCCACTGATGTTCCCATGCGGTCAGCTTGGACAAGGGCGCGGGTAAAGGTCGACAGGTCTGGAATTTGGTACTTGTTTGCAAAATCTGTTAAGGCATCCCTTCTTGGCTTACCCACATGGACTTCCTGCATGACCTGCTGGAGCTCTAAGATCAAAACAGAAGGCGTTGATTTTTCAACGACCCATTTAAGAGCCAAAAGAAAATCAAGGCCAGCATTAACGCAAAGGCTTAAAAGATCAATGGTGTCAGGCAGGTGACGAATGATCGAATTTTTTATTTTTTGAATTTGGATCCTTAGCCAGAACTCAGGAAGATAAAATCCTAACCCGATCATCATACAAAGCCACATCATGCGGTTTTGCGCGTCAGACATCGGATACGTTGTAAAAAGTAAGACAGCGATCAGTATTTCTTTGGTCAAAAGAAAGGTTTCAGGTGTCATATCAACGCGTGCAACCCCTAGATTCTTTCTTATTCTTTCGCCAAGGGGCCCGGCACATAAAGGAACATTAAAAAAAGCCAACGGAGCCAGAAGAGAAAATTTTTTCTTCCTCTTTTCTTCCCTGGGGAGCTCGTCAGCTAAGATCTTCAAGGTAGGGCGTTCTTCAATTTTAACCAAAGAGAACACGCCTGTGACCAGCGTAAAGGCACAGAAAAAAACTAAGATGAGGATAAAAAGGATCATTTGTTAAAATTCTCCAATGGTGCTAAATTTAATGATCAAAATAGCTCCTACGACCTCGAGCCCCGCCGCCAACATAAGAAGATTCTGCCCC
>JBAYLJ010000208.1:0-2692 GCA_041664145.1 Candidatus Omnitrophota bacterium
CGGGCTTAACGCCTAGCCTGTCTCGAAAGATCAGAAGCTCTTTTGTTTTTTCAGACCAGATAGCGAAAGCAAACATGCCGTTCATCTTGTTGACAAAGCTGACGCCATATTCTTGAATACCGCAAAGAATAACCTCCGTGTCTGTGCCAGAACGAAAATGACAACCTTTTTTCTCTAGATCTTCTCGAAGAGCTTGAAAATTATAACATTCGCCGTTGTAAACGATGACGGACTGTCCATCCTCAGAAACCATGGGCTGATGGCCGGCGCAGGAAAGATCGAGAATGGAAAGCCGTTTATGGGCAAACCCGACGCTGTCTTTGACCCATACGCCTTCGTCATCAGGGCCGCGGTGACTCATCCATTGCGCCGCACGTAAAAGATCACGCGCGTCGGCTTGTTGACCATTAAAATAAAGGGCGCCTAAGATTCCACACATAATGATTATTTGTTAGAAAAATTAAAGTTGCGGAGAATAGAAATTTTTTTATCGTAATTTAACCGCGCGATGTCTGTGATCAAAGCATATTCCCCTTGGATATCAAGCTCAAAGCTCTGAAAATAACGCGACTGAGGAACGTAACGCGTCGGGGTCTCGCCTCCTAAATAAATATCTTTCACCCTTGCGCTAGCTTTTAGCACAAATTCATCCTCGATCAAAAGGCCTTCTTTTTGGAAATGGATCGTACGCTTAAAACCTAACGATGCGCGACGCGCGCCCACCATCAGGACCTTGCGGATCAGTGCCTTGATGCAGCAGGCAAGGCTCGTCTGCCAGCCAAACAACAAAAGAAAGGCGCGAAAAAACATCATGGTCAAAGGGGTAAAGGTCTTTGCCGCGACATAATGGGCCTCGCCTTCGACCGAAAGACGCTCAGAGCCCCAGGCAACCTTGTACAGAGGATCATTCCATTTTGACGTGGCTACTTTTTCATTCGTAAATTTCGCCATCCATCCGGCATCATTTAAAAAAAGTTTTTTCTGCTCGCAATCAAAGGCCTTGATGATGCCCCCTCGCGCTAAATTGATGACGCAATAAAAATGCCCAACTTTTTTAACAAAGAGGCCTGCCTGAGGAAAAGTTTTCTCAAAATCTCCTTTTTCAAAAGGAAGGCTCGGCAGATCAGAAGGCCGAAGCTTGTATTCTAAATAAGCCTTTAAATATTCAGCCATCCGATAAAGGACATAGTGATCTTCTTGAGTGGAGGGCGAAACAAGTTTTTGTACGCTTAAACTCTTTAAGCCTTCTTCCGCCATGCGGGCAGCGAGAGGGATCTTTTTGCTCCAAAACTCATAGCCAAAATGATAAAAATGGCCTGTCTCGCGGCTGCCGATGGTGCCGCCAAAGAATCCATCGGGATAAAAAAAGAAGCTGCTAAATTCAACAGCGCGTTTGACAACTCTTTCAATGCGCTTATCCGGCCAATACTGATAAAGCCGCGCCAAGAAGCTCACGGTTGCGGAAAGATAACCTATGTCCGCCCCGTCGTATTCTAGGCACCATCCTTCGTCGTAACAATAGCGTTCAAATGCTGTAAATTTCTTTTCAAAACCTTTAAGAAGGGCTTTATCTTCGGTGATCAAATACGCTTGATAAATGGGCAAGAGCGCGATGGCATGATGATTCGCCAAAACAAATTCTTCGTTATAGTTCACCAAATAATAGCCTGCCTTGCAAACAGCCTCGATAAAAGGTTCTTTTAGGTCTTGGGGGAAAGCACCTTTCAAAAGAAAATAGCTCTCGGCCATGGCATTTAGCAAATAACCCGTTGGGCCTGCCCATCCGCGTTCGTTGGGATACCATTCGTCAAAGGAACCATCCGCGTGCTGACATCTTATCCAATAGCGAATGCCTGCTAAACACCATTCAAGAATTCTTGGATTCTGATAATAGGGATTGTCTTCAAACTTTTCAGCCCACAAAAGAGCTAAGGTCTCCACTCCCATCTGGCGAATAGCCGATGGAAAATCGCTTGTGCGATGGAACCAAAACCCACGGTCAAAACATCCATAGGTCTTTGAAAAAGGATTGCGGTCCTGAAGAGACAAGATCCTTGGGACTTGCGGTAAGATAGCATCAAGATAAGCTTTAGGGTCTATGGTGGCCATCAATTTTTAAGAATAAGAATTGGTATAGGTTTTATCGAGCCGGCCTTTGATCCGGTTGATCAGTTCAAGCGAGAAACCGATAAAGAACATATTTAACCCAATAGACAGGAGAATAAAGATCAAATGGAACGACTGACGGTTGATCAATTGGGCAAGGCTAAACTGCGTATCCCACAAAACATAACAAAAATCCAAAAAGGATAAAAGAATAAAACAAATACCCATCGGGTACAAGAATTTGATGTGCTGCCCGGCGCGCAAGATCAAGACCGGCAATGTGTAAAACACGTAGACCGGGATGGAAGACACGACGCGGGAACTCCCTGCCTGGCGAAGATTCCAGGCACTCTCAATTTCTTTGATACGAAAACCTTTTTCCCTGGCATCGATGATGGTTTCCTGGACGTAGGTATGCGTCCCGATCATTTCAAGCTCCTGAGCCACCTCAGGGATCATGGCGCGCAAACCTCCGTGGGAGTCTGTTAAGGGAAGCTTTGTCAAATAACGCAAGATCTTGACAAGGATCACAATGCCGATCCGATTTTGAAGACGGTATTGATAACCGATAAGCCCTTTTTTCTTA
>JBAYLJ010000209.1:0-2679 GCA_041664145.1 Candidatus Omnitrophota bacterium
GGAGTTTATCGTACGACCCTTAAGGATAGAAGACTTGGTCGGCCGCCGGGTGTGTTTGGATCTCTGCTTTTGAAAGAAGATTTGTTCTTAATTCCTGTTATGGATTTTGATAGCCCATGGAAGTGGTGGGATTGGGCCAGGCGGTTATATGCGTTTGTGTGGCTTAAGCGTCTTGAGATAAAGACAAAACAAGAATTGTATGAAGCATGGCATATCCTTAAATTTATTTGTCAGGAAGCAGATGAGAAAAGGACCCGAAGCTTAGGCGTTCTTTTGGCTGGAGCCCCCAAGAAGCTTGATCAAGGATTTGTTAGCCGCTGGAAATCAGAAACCTTGCAGCTTTTGCGTAAGCCTTCTACCTTGCAACGCATCCAGGGGATCATGGTGAAGCATTATGCGCATTATCGCAAAGTATTTGGGCTAAGCGCTCAAGAGGTGTCTGCTCCCAGCTTATTTGTCAACAAACATGATTTTATCGAGGAGTTAAGAAAGATGGAACGGAAAGCTTTTGACCAGGGGTATGTCTTTGTTGGTCATCCGATTATTTATCGTCCTGAGGAGAGGTAGAGCAAATTTTGAAAGGAGTGTTTTGATGAAAATGAGCGCATATCAAATCGTTGCGGTATTGGGATCATCGCTTCTTATGCTATCGGGATTGTTGAGATATTTTCAGCTTGGAAGCCTAAAAGAGTTAGCGATAGGTACACTTTATTTTATATCCAATCTCCTTATATTCTGTTTATAATTAGAATAATAAATGCTCCACAAATAGGTATAATATAAAAGAAGACAGGGATTATGATATCATAATCCCTGTTTTTCTATATATATTGCTCCACCTACTAGAAGAAATACCTATAAGTCTATATATTTCAATTACTTAGATAAGTTTTTAATATCTCCCATGTTTTTGCGCCTACAATGCTATCTGCTTTAAGGCTATTAGCATTCTGGAAAGCTCCAATAGCTGAAATAGTATTTGGCCCAACTTTTCCATCAATATTGCCAGTATAAAAACCTGCAGCTTTTAAAGCACTTTGCACATCCGTAACCTTAACAGGAACGCGGATGATCCCAAGATGATCCTTGTTATCCGTAGTAACTGAACCTGTGGCCGTGACTTTATTTTTGCTTACGGCTTGCTGGCTTAATTGGTCGACTTGGCTCTTGAGGCTATCAATTTCTTTGTCTTTTTGATCTACAGCCATTTCAAGCGTTTGGACTTGGCTTGAAAGTGAAGTGACCTGCTGCTTGTAGCTTTGAGTTGTTTGGCAACCCGTTAACGTGATGGTGAGGGCAACAAGGCCGATGAGAACGAAGACAGCTTTTTTCATAAGAACGCTCCTTTTTTGTTTGGTTTTTATTTATTATATTCGCATTTGTTGGTTTGTCTAGATGATTTATAAGAATTAAAAGAAGGCCTCATTGGCGTGATCAACCTGTTGAACAAGTCTTTTGCAAGCGAAAACGTTTGACAAACGATTTATACACCCTTAACATGAGAAATGAAAAAGAAGGAGGCTTTATGACTAAGAAAGAAAACCCTATCCTTAAGGGTGTAAAAAATTTCTTTGAAAAGCTTGATCAGAAGATGCTCGAGCGATCAAAAACAAAACCGTGTTGTTCTAAGAATAAACCAAAGGATGTCCATGATCGAACCTGTTGTTAATTGGATCTTTTATTCCTTGCTTCGTCTTGACCCGGCCTCTCATTTCGTCGGAACGCTGCATTTTTTTGTCTACGATACCATCAAGATCGTTTTGCTTCTTTTTTTCATGATCTCCTTTTTGGGATTTTTACGGTCTTTTCTTGACCAGAAGCGCATCAAGGGGTGGCTTAGCCATAACGAATTTCTTGCCAGTATTTATGCCGCAACGTTTGGTGCTATCACACCGTTTTGCTCCTGTTCATCTATTCCGATCTTCTTAAGTTTTGTCAAGATGGGGATCCCGCTAGGGGTCATGTTTGCTTTTCTCATCACATCGCCGATGATCAACGAATATTTGGTTGTTTTGATGTTCAGTTTTTTTGGGTGGAAGATCACGGTTCTTTATGTCTTAAGCGGGATGGTGATCGGCATCGGGTCAGGGCTTATTTTAGGGCGTATGAACCTTGAGCGATATTTAGAGCGAGACATTTTTTCTCCATCCGAGGAACCTGTCGAAGAGAGAACATATAAAACGATGATGGAGCGTATTGGCTTTGGGATCGGCGAAGCCAAGAAGATCTTAAAGCAGCTTTGGGCGTGGATCATGCTGGGCGTTGGCATAGGCGCATTGATCCATAATTATATTCCTCAAGAAACCATTCATGCGGCGATCGAAAAAACAGGAATATTTTCTGTGCCGATCGCGGTGGCGCTTGGCGTGCCGATGTATGGCAGCTGTGCTGCGATCGTCCCTATTGCCGTAGCGCTTTTCCGTAAAGGCGTTCCTCTGGGAACAGCTTTGAGTTTTATGATGGCCACGAGCGCTTTGAGCCTTCCTGAATGTATTATCTTACGTCGAGCTATGAAGCTTAAGCTGATTATCATCTTTTTTGCCATTACAACGCTGGGGATTATTTTTACAGGGTATTTGTTTAATATTCTCCAAAAAATGCTAATATAGAAACCATCTTCATTAAGTAATCAAGTTAACAAAGGAGGAACGTATGAAAGACCAGGAGACGACAAGGAAA
>JBAYLJ010000210.1:0-2678 GCA_041664145.1 Candidatus Omnitrophota bacterium
TAAAGAATTACCGATTAAGTTAATAAAAATCTGGATCATTTTATCCTTATCCACATCAAGCATAATAGGCGTATGCGAAAAACGGCATCTCATCTCGATATTGTGATTCTTGGCTTGCAGATCAAAAGTATGGCAGACCTCTTGGATAATGCCAACAAGGTCGACGTTCTTTTTATGAAGCTCTATTTTTCCAGCCTCGATCTTTGACAAGTCCAACAAATTATTAATAAGCTCCGTCAATCGGTTAATGCTGCCTAACGAAATATTCAAAAGCCTATCTTTAATATCTTTGGTGGTTTGAGCACTCTCATCCAACAGCTGTGAAAGGCTACCCTTGATGATCGACATCGGCGTACGAAGTTCGTGGGAAACCATGGAAACAAATTCTGACTTTAGCTGATCCTTCTTTTTTAATTCTTCCTTTTGCTCTTCTAAAATCTTATTCTTCTCCTTAAGCTGTGCCGTTGTGCTGCCTAAAACCTTGGCCATTTGATTAAACGAACGCGCTAAATCAGAAAGCTCGTCTCGGCCATCAACGCTGATGATCTCATCATATTTGCCGCGTGCCACATTAAGCGAAGCATCGCGCAGCTCAAGGATCGGACGGATAAATGCGCGTCCAGCGAAATGAGCTAAGACCAAGATCAATATAATAAGGCATCCCACGACGAAAAGGATACGGTTACGAAAAACAATCACAGGCGTAAAGGCTTCCTTGGCATCAATTTCAGTGATGACGCACCATTGCTGATCGGGTAAATATTTCTGAACCCCTAGCACGTCACGCCCTTGATAATTTTTATACATGACCGGTCGTGGCTTGGAGCCGGCAAGAAAACACGCATCCGCAGCCACAGTTTTTACCTGCAAATTTAAAATCGCATTTTTTACAAAACGTGACTCCGTGATCATCCTTTTATTTTTATCAAGAATATACGTTTCTGCTGTTTTTCCCAAGCCCTCGCGAGCTGTTGTGATGTCATTAAGGACATCCGCGCGACTCTTCAAAAGAACAACGCCAGAATATTCTTCCGTGCTCCAGTTACGTACACCAGCAAGAATTGTCAGAAATTTCTCCCCTGTTAAGGAATCTTCCTCAAATCCCATAAAATAAGCGCCTTTTTCATAGAGGATATGCAAAAATTCAAAAGGCATTTTCTTCCCGACCAAAGAACGATTCGTATCGGCAACGATATTGCCATAAATATCCCATACACTGATATTGTTTATTCCAGAAACAACATCAATATACTTATAATCACTACGAGACTCTCTTTTAATAATGTAGTAGACCGAATCGACTTGACGCTGGATAAAATCGATCAACTGAGGAGAATTTGTGCCTTGCGGATCAAGCAGGCGGATGGTATGCGAACCAGAAAATTCCTTAGCTTGTTCCTGCCGTAAACGAATAAACTGATTAACATGCGCAGCGCGCGAGTCATTGATTGCCCGCAAATGTCCGATGGTGCTTTCCTTCAAGCGTGCTTTTGTATATAAATAATTAAAAACGCTAATAATAATAAGCGGGACGATAGAAATAATAATAAGGGAAAGAAAAAATTTTGGGCCTAATTTAAATTCTTTAAGCATAGGATACGGTCCTCTCAAAGATTAAAAACGATCAAGACTATTCTTTGATGTGCAGAACTTTTTTAATTCTCCGACAAAGATCCTCAAGATCATAAGGCTTCTTAATATAATCTTCAACCCCTGCGTGAAGAACGCTGTGGATCAATTCTTCATCCTCAGAGCCGGAGAGCACAATAACGGGGATCATTTTTGTTTTAATAGAAAGTTTAATATTTTTAAGCATCGCCAAGCCTCCGCCAGCCGGCATGTTAATGTCGAGAATGATCGCATCAGGCATTTCAGCATGCGTCAAGCTGGTTCCTGAAAGGGCGTCATGGGCAATAAAAACCCTATACCCTTTTGAGCTGAGATTCATTTGCAGCACCATGGCTAAGTCAATATCATCTTCGACAATAAGAATTTTATGCATACCTTCTGTCTCCTCTTGAGAACGATTATTAAAATATTCCTTATTCTTCTTTTATCTAAGCTCACTCATTTCTGACAAAGGCTTGCGTATTTTCTCGCGCTGCGCATCAGATGGAAGCCCAACGCTTATCATAATGTCTAAAGAATCTTTCTTTGAAAGCCCAAGCGCTTCACGCACACCCTTTTGATCAAACCAACCGAGCCAACAAGTTCCCAATCCTTCTTCCGTAGCCTGCAAAATAAAATGCTCACAGGCGATCCCGACATCAATTAAATTATACTGTGTGCCGCGTGTGGCGCCTGCAACTTGCGCCATATATTTTGAGCGCTCGGTAACCGCAACAACTAAAACCGGCGCTTCTTTGGCAAAAGCGTTCATCGCGTACATGCCTGAAAACGCCTTATCCGCAAGCTTTGCCTTAAGAGAAGGCTCCTGGACAACAATAAATCTCCAGGCCTGCGAATTACACGCCGACGGTGCTAATCGCGCTGCTTCTAAGCAGCGCTCAAGCGCCTCTTTAGGCACCAACGTCGATAAGTAGTTCCTGCAACTCTGACGTCTTTGAATAAGATGAAGTAAGGACATATTTAATTTGACCGTTGTTTTAAATACTCTTTTATGATTTGCTTATGGTCGAATGCGTATTCGCCTTTTAGCAAATCTTCGTACGCGACAA
>JBAYLJ010000211.1:0-2677 GCA_041664145.1 Candidatus Omnitrophota bacterium
AGGATAAAAGACAAGAGGCTTACTAAAATAGACATCGGATAAAAAGCCATGCCGCCCTGGCAAACCGTAATTTGAAAAGGAGGCAGCGTCAGCAACAGCACGACGATCAAAAAGGACTCTAGGGGCTTTAAAAAATTCTTACGTAAGAAATTCGTTAAGAGAAGCCCGCAAAGGCTTAACTGAACGATGCTTAAAAACCGAAGGATCTCAAGGTCTTGGACCTGCGAGACAAGACGGCCGATGATCGTTATAAAAACAGCTCCTAAATACCGACCGATAGAAAAACAAAAAACTGTTGCTGGCGGGAGAAAGCGAACCTCTGTATCAAGAAAAAAAACGAGGCTATCATGGTAAACATAACGCATGCTTATTGCCGGCCAATAAGCAGCCGAAAGCAGAAGAAGAAAACCGCCAAAAATCCCAGCATGATAAAAAATCTTTTTTTTAAACATAAGATCAATCACCCTCGATGCCTTCGCCATAAAACATTTTCTCGCATACGCCTAGCAGGGCTGAACAAAAACTCCCAAGCCTTTTGTCCTGGGAGTTTTTAAATTTTAGTGCGCAGAGTGGGACTTTTTCTCCCCCGGATTGACCTTCGTCAATCCTCCTCCGAAACCGTCCACCCTCGCTCGAACCTGTGGCGCTCGGGTTGGCTTCAATTCCTTTTGCTATAAATTAAATGCGCAGAGTGGGACTTGAACCCACACGGGTTACCCCACACGCCCCTCAAACGTGCGCGTATACCAATTCCGCCACCTGCGCATAGGATATTATTATATCCATTTTAAAAAAAATTTCAATGAACACGTAACTTGATAAAAATCGTCATCATGGATCACCATATAAACTTATCTTAACCCCTGAACATAAGCAAAAACTCTAGGGCACAAAAAAAGCTTAGAAGTTAAAAATCATGCAGCGGACGCATGTCAATAACCAGGGTTCCTTCTTCGAAGCGATCGAGCGCTGGACCAGACTCGATCCATGTTTCATAACGCAGATAAACACCCTTGTTCTTAAGATCTTCGAAAACAAATAAAACTTTTTTCGCAGCCTCATCGTAACCGATATGAACAACTCGCATCTTTCCCTTAGCCATTTCCCGCAAGGCGCACGAAAGCAGCCCCACCATGTTATGAGAATAACGCGTTGTCAGATTACGATATTCATCACCCCTATGCCTTAGATGCTCTTCTTGAGGTTCAATGACATAAATTATCTTATATTGATTAATATTACTTTGAACAATCGTATTAAAGAAAAGGCTCCATTCCCTCTGGCTTGGGACGATACGATGATGAACGATCGTCTGAAAAGCTAAAACAATGCCGCAAAGGACAAAGCCTGATAGAACAACAGAGAAAAACAAAGCTTTGTTTATCTTCCTCCCCCATTCGCTATATTCTCGACAAGAAGCCAGCACAAAAAACAAAACAAGCGCCATCAGTCCTGGAGCGCAACGATAAAAAAAGATATTATTCTCTGAAGCAAGATTGGGCAAGAAAGAGGCAAAGACAAGAACAGACAAGACAACAAAAATGAAAACAACCTTCTTCCCGTCCAAGGCCCTGGCTTGGTACATACGAAAGATCTTTAAGCCCGCCGCCATACAAATAAAACCAAACAAAAGATTCGCATAAAGGGTTTGAGGAAAAATATTCCAAAGGTTCAACGCGCTTACAAGCGGATCACTAAAAAACCATTTTATTTTCCCAGCATAATCGGTTGTTAAGGAATACGGGTTATAAGCCCATAGATTAAATTTCATAAAAAATTTCTTTGTCTGATGGAGGATAACTCCATAAAGGCCAAAGACGATAAATCCAACATAAGCAAAATTAAAAACACGTGCTCTTAAATCCTTGAACGATTCTGGCGAAAATAAAAGAGCAAAGCCCAGCATCGCCCAAAAAAACATCCCTGCAGGTTGATAAACAGAAATCGCACTTAAAAATAGGGCCATCGAAGCATAAGCATTTTTATTAAAAAAACGCTTTGGAGTATAACCTTCTATGGAAATGCGATAAGCAAAGATAGCGGACAAAACAGCAAAAAGGATCCCCATGGGCTGGAACCCCATGCCAGCCTGCGAGACCATGATCTGAAAAGGTGGCAGCGTAAACGTAGCGATAGCAATAAGAAAGGAGGCTGGTAATGAGAGAAAATGTCGTCGAGACCAAAGGACAAAAAGAAATCCACACATAGAAAGCTCCACAACGCTCAAGAACCTTATGGTATTAAGGTCACTCATGGTCTTGACCAAGAAGCCTAAAGCGATAAGCATATTGCCGCCTAAAAATCGACCAATAGCGACGTTGAAAAGACTGCCTGGAGGTTCAAGCCTTGTGGGTGTTGTCATAAAATAAACAACATCGTCATGATAAAGATACTGCGAAAAGATCGCTGGCCAATAGGCTACAGAAAGGGCAGCGAAAAGGGCTAGAAAAAGAAGAGCAGCTTTAAAAAAGCGTTTAGGCATGCTAACGTTTATGTTTAAAATTTAAAGACGCCGCAATAAAGTCTTGGAACAAAGGATGCGCTCTATCCGGCTTGGACTTAAATTCAGGATGAAATTGACATGCCACAAACCATGGATGGCTTTTAAGCTCAACGATTTCAACAAGATTTTTATCGGTATTGATACCGGCAAACGTCATGCCCTGCTTTTCAAGAG
>JBAYLJ010000212.1:0-2662 GCA_041664145.1 Candidatus Omnitrophota bacterium
GTAAAATCGGGTTGAATATCTAAGCTAGCCTTAAAGCAAAGAATGCCATCCTTATATTGAACATCTGAAATCTCAGGAAAATCAATCGGGGCTAAACTTTCCTGTTTAACAGCCTCTTGATAGACCTCAGGGATCAAACTCTCCATCATTTTTTCTTGCGCAATCTTACCATGTTCTTGCTCAACAATATGACGCGGCGCCTTGCCGGGCCTAAAACCGCGAATTTTGGCAACCTTAGAAATATCAGCGTAGACCTCTTCTAGCCGCTTGACCACGCGCTCTTTAGGGATTTCAAATTTAATCTCTCTTCTAGTTGCATCAACCTTCTTGACTTCTACTTTCATCTTTTATGATCCTTCCTAACGATAAGTCCTGTTACATTTTAAACTTTTCACCTAAATAGATCTGTCGAGCCTTGGGATTGTTGACAAGGTCGTCAGCGGTCCCTGAGATCAAAATCTCTCCGTCGGCCACAAGATACGCTCGGTCGGTAATGGAAAGCGTCTCACGCACATTATGGTCCGTTAATAAAATACCAAGCCCCCGATTTTTTAATTCCTTAATAATTTGTTGAGCTTCAGCCACCACGATCGGGTCAATGCCAGAAAAAGGCTCATCGAGCAATAAAAACGAAGGGTTCGTAACTAAGGCTCGCGTAATTTCAAGCCTTCGACGTTCCCCGCCCGACAATGTATAAGCTTTACTTTTTGCTAAATGAGCAATATTAAGCTCTTCTAAAAGGCTGCTAAGCCGACGCTTACGCTCGCGAGGAGAAATGTGCAAGGTCTCCAGGATAAGCATGATATTTTCTTCAACGGTTAGCTTGCGAAAGATCGACGGCTCTTGGGCCAAATATCCAATACCTAAGTGGCACCGTTCATGAATTGGCTTGTTGGTAATATCCTCTTGATCAAAATAAACCTTTCCTTCGTCAGGCTTAATAATTCCAACGGCCATATAAAAGGTTGTCGTCTTGCCAGCGCCGTTAGGCCCCAGAAGGCCAACGATCTCTGAGCGGCCAATGGAAATACTTAAGCTATTAACAACGCGACGCCCGCCATAAGTCTTGACTAAATTTTTAGCTTCCAAAAGGTACATTGCTATCCTTCTTGCCTTTATCGTTCATGTACAAAAGTAGTTTCGGACGTCCGTAAAGCTTGATTTTCTTTTCCCCTGCTTGATAAACAGCCTTGTCAGAAAAAGAGGTATTTTCTCCTTGCACGATCAACACATTGCCGATACAAATCATTTCCTTGATCTGTTTCTTCTCAGAGTCAAAATAAAGCTGCATTTCATCAGCCATGAGCTTGCGATCACCTTGCAGGGCGATCACGTTATCATGAAAAACAGCTGTTTGCCCAGCATAATCAACTTCCATAGGCCCATCACAGCTGATAGTGATCATGTCCTTCATCTCATCATCAGGGTTTGGCGTATACTCAACAACCACATCTTGATTAAGCTGCGCCTGCTTCATTCCTGGATGGGCGGTAATTCCTTTGCCCACCGCCTTCATATTTTCGCGCAAGATGGTCACATCATCTTGTGTCGTGATCAAATCTTCTTTTTTTTGCCAATCCAAGCTATCCGTCAACATCTTTGTGCCGGTTTGCGTCGTCACCACAACATCTTTCTCAAGGCGCATATCCCCTTTATCTTTATCAATGCGTCCCGTCTTGGCCGTCACATTCATATCTTCTTGGCCATAGGCATTGGCGTCGACATTAGTGATATTGATTTCTTTGTCTTCGATGGTCGCGGTCGTGCCTTTGACATCCCACGACTTGTCTCCACCTTCGCCATACCCCACCAAATTAAAACCCTCGAGCTGCTGACCAGTTTCTTGCGCAAACGAGAATTGAAAAGAAAATAATACACCGAAAAGCACAATAATAAACAAAAAAAGAAACTTTTTCATTCTTGGGCCTTGAAAGGTTTTGAGAAGCTTAAAGATCTTGCGCAATGGCTTTTTGCCATGTTCCCTGAGCTTTTAAAATAAGCTCGATCACTCCACGCACTGCACCATCTCCACCACAACGCTTCGTAACATAATGAACGCCTCTTTTGGCTTCACTAACCGCATTCTTAACCGCGATAGCAAATCCAACGCGCTTCAAGATCTGACAATCCGTCACGTCATCGCCAATAAAACACACATTCTCATCTTTGACATTTAATTCTTTAAGCATTTGATCATAAGCAATGATTTTTGGATAGGCACCCAGATAAAGCTTGTCAATATGTAAATAATCCGCGCGCACTTTAACAACCTGAGAATTGCCAGCCGTAATGATCGCGGTTTTAATTCCCGTACGTTTTAAAATAACAATACCAAACCCATCTTGAACGTTAAAACTTTTCATCTCTCGACCTTCGCCGTCAAAAATCAAATGCCCTTCGGTCAAGACGCCATCGACATCCATGGCGAGAACCTTAACCTTGGCGATACGTGCTTTAAGTTTTTGCGCTGTTTTCATTTAAACAATCCCTGCTTTCAATAAATCCTGAACGTCTAAGAGCCCCAAAGACTTTCCCTGCGCATCAACCACGGGAACTTCATCGCTATGTTTTTCTTCTAAAAGACGTAACGCCTCAGCGGCCAACTGACCGCAGGCCACGGTTGTGGGGACCTTGGTCATAACGGTTTTAACCTGATCATTTA
>JBAYLJ010000213.1:0-2656 GCA_041664145.1 Candidatus Omnitrophota bacterium
GTAGATCTTTTCAGCGCGCGGAGCCGCGCCTTCCTCCATGTAATAACGGTCGATCGGCAAACGAAGCGCGATAGTGCTTCCTCCCGAAGCGACGGTTGCGGTTAAATAATGAGAGCCTTCTGGCCTACGCGTCGTAACCTCTGAAACTTGCGCAAACCCTTTTTCATCAACAACCAAAAGCGCGTACACTTTTTCCGCGTATTCAAATTTTGCGCCCGTAAGGTTAGGGACCTTGTTGACGCGAACCCATAAAGAAACATAACGCCCGCGAAAGGCATCATAAGGGTCAATGGGTTCTGTTTCAAACCGATACGTCGTACCATATTTTAATGTATCTTCCCTCTTAACGATCATTGAGATAGGCACAGCGATCTGGACAACGAACAAGACAGCAAAAAATCCAAGGATGAGGTTCTTTTTCATGCGGCACCTCCTTTGCGGCGCAAGATCGTAACATTGGCCACCAAAAATCCGATACCGATCGCGATGAAGACCAAGCCCTTAAGGATAAAATTGATCTCGCTGTCAAAAAACCTTGCCACGACCAATGCCGAGAGCATGATCATCCCCCTGTTGATCATGCCAAGATTATTAGTGCGGATGCCCGTCATAAAATGAAAAATGCTCACGGAGAGCAAGAACACATTAAAAAGCAGCATGGAAAAGCCCGGGGCGCTCCCGCCAAAGGCATAACCGATCAAGGCAAGCAAAGGCAATGCACCAAACGATGCCCTGATCCAATCCTGCCGTTTAACGTATTGAAAGAATAATAATATCGCACTACCCACAAGTAAAAAGGTCAATAGATTATCCGGCATGGCGGCCCAAGAGAATACCTCATACCTCGAACCATAATAATTACTCTTGATCGATTCCCACGCAGCGCGAGACGTCAGCGAAAGCATCGCGATAAAGATGCCGAGCCCTCCTAAGACCTGAAAAGGCTTTTGCCAGTTCGTTGAGATCCCTTTAAACTCACAAGCCCCAAGAAGGTAAAACAATGCCGCAAGGCTCGAGAAAATAACGATCCCTGACCCCGGCCACGCCTTTCCGAGCGTCATTTGCGCTGCAACACAAACCCCGATGGCCATGACAACGGCTAGGATCGTTGCGCGTACGGTATATTGTTGTTGGCGTAAGGACCAAAGAAAGTGCGGAATAACGATCAAAAGCAAAGGCCAGAAAAGAAAGGCCGTAAGCGGTTCATTCCAAAAATGCCCTACCCATGCAGCGATCCCGATAACAAAGATCACCGCCGGGATCGTTGCCTTCATCAAATAAACCAGAGGAACGATGAGGAGCATCCATGTCATAATAAAAACTGGTGTGTCCCCGGGGATATTGTACGTTTGACTGATGAGCGCGATCGAGCTGCCTACCATTAAACTTAAAAATGTCGCTGCCCCTTCTCTAAACGCATGAGACTTTGGCCTTTTGAACATCACCCACGCGGCTAACGCCTGCGCGATGATGAGCGGTAAGAGAGATAACACAGTGCGCGTACCACGGGAAAGTTTTTCCCAATTATGCGCAAAAAGAAGAATAATACCAAGCCCGATCAGGATCGCCCCTAAGACGCCGCAGAGAATAATGATGAACCATTTTTTATCCAGGCCCTTACTGTCTCCGTAATGCTCATGAAGCTTATCAGCAGCGGATTGCGCAAGGACTCCTTTGTTGACTAGCTCCGGCAACTCTTGATAAAGCCACTGCACTCCTTTTTTATTCATAGTGTTCCTTTCCCTCGCACGCATGATATTTCTTTTGCTGATAAAAAAAGGGCAGGCCGCTCAAGCGGACTGCCCTTTAATTTTCTTTATAATCTTTGACACAACATGGGGATATTCTACCCCTTTCCTTAAATTCAATCAAGCCTATCGTGAGGCATGTCCCTACACAACATTAATAATGACGCTTCCCCATATCGTGAGAAGAACATTCCCGAACGCATAAGGAGCCGCATAACCTAAAACAGGCGTCGCGCTGTCAGCATCCTCTTGCAAAGTATTTAGCGCCGCTGTGAGAACCCTTGCGCCTGCAAGAGCGCCTAAAAGAAGAACGGGGTTCATCCTAAGGACAAACTTTCCAAATAACATGCCGACGATAAATGGCGCAAGGCACAAGACAACACCCGCGAGAAAGATCGTCAACCCGTTAGTCTGGATCGCCTGTATCGCCTTGGGCCCCGCGTTGATCCCCACGCAGGCGATGAATAAATTGAGCCCCAGATCCTGGAGTATCCACTGGCCGCCGCTGGGGATCTGTCCGAAGGTCGGATGAACCGCCCGAAGCCATCCAAAGATCAATCCCGCGACCAACACGCCGCCTCCCACGCCCAGCGTCAAAGGGATCCCCATGATCGGAATAGCGATAAGCCCGATCAGAGTCCCAAGAACGCAACCGACCCCCACCATGACCAGGTCTGTGACCGATGTCGGCCGTTCAGGATAACCCGCTAATTTGGCCACCCTCTCGACGTCTTCCTTGGCTCCAACGATCTGCATCACATCGCATTTACTGATGATCGTATCATTAGTAATAGGCAATTCGTGGCCCTGGCGAGTGATCTTTTTCAAGAAGACACCGTGCGCTATTTTACTTTGATTTCTTGCCAATTCACCAAGAGTTTTTCCCACGATCTTGGAATTCAGCACAC
>JBAYLJ010000214.1:0-2653 GCA_041664145.1 Candidatus Omnitrophota bacterium
AAATCAAAGACTTCCCCATCAGAAAAATGTCCGCGCGCCGTAACCAAAAGAAGCATGGCTCCCTCCTTAAGATTAAACATACTCTTTAAAAAAACTTGCCCCGCTGTATTTGTCCCCATCAAAAGAGCGCGACCTTCTTTTTGCATAACACCGGAAAAAAGTTCCGAAGCGCTTCCGCTTCCTTCATTGACCAAAATAATGATCGGCTCTTTGTAGCGATATTCCTCGGGAACCTTGGGAACATCGAGATAATTACGCGCATCGCCTTTACGCTCAAAATAAGCAAAGTTTTTTTCTGGCTCAAGAAAAAACGAAACAATTTCTCGTGCGGCCAACGGAGGCCCGCCAGGATTGCCCCTGAGATCCAAAATAAGACCTAAACTTTTTTGTTGATTGATCGCAAAAAGATATCGCGAGAGATCTTCAGCCGTCATGCGGTTGAACCGACGGATCTCTAAGGCATAAATGCCTGGATAAAAACTGGGCAGCGGAAAAACTGTTTCCTTAAAATATTCTTTGCTCATCACTTCCATCGTCATTGGGCTATCTGAGGGAAGGCGCACGTACTCAAGTTTCACCATTTTATTTATTTCTGGCGTTAATAATTTCTGAACTTCATCATTGGTCATTGACTTCAAGACAAGGTTATCAATTTTTGTAATCACATCGGCAGGCCTTAAACCTTTTTCAAACGCATCCGCCCGCAACTCAACAAAGCTCACGCAATAACCCACATCGCAGATATTCCCTTCGATCCCTAAGTCAACCCTGACGCCTAAAACTTCTTGCTTAAATTCCTCGGCCGCTTGAGGCGGGAAGAGTGCTGAAAATCGGTCTTCTTTTGTTTTTAGCCGATCAACCAAGAGGGCTCCGGAACGCATCATGACAAAGGTATTCACGGTTTTTTTATCATCAAGTTTCTTAAAGATCTCATTATCAAATGTCTGAAGGAAAAGATTGAAATTCTGCCGATCAACAGGATAGTAATAACTTTCTGCCATCAGTTGATAGATCTCTTCAAATGAATCAAGATAGGCTTGGTAGGTCTCTTTTTCTGAGTTCTTGGATGACCGTTCAGCGCAAAAACATGTCGACGATAAAAAGAGGAACCCAAAGGATAAAAAACCAATGAGGATGATCCTAAAGAAAACGCTGACAACAACTTTATGGTAGAGACGAGCTATAGGCATATGCTTCCAAGAAAAAAGCCCGCTGTATGGACAGCGGGCTCACTTAGGCTTTCACGCTATTTTAAAAGGCATCTTTTTTGATCTTTTCAGCTTCAAGTTTTGAAACGATCCCGTCTTGATTTTTATCATATTGCTTCAAAAGTTCTGACGTGGATACATTCTTGGCAGTGCCGTTCTGAATTTCCTGATAGGTTCTGCGAAGATACACTTTTGTTTCTACAGGCTGAAAAACACCATCTTTATTCGCATCATATTTTTTTTCTTCGTCAGCTTTTACAACTGGTTCAACCTGCATCCACTGCGGAAGGTCTTGGCTTAGCTGGGGATCTTGCGCAGGCTTCTGAGCTGCCTGCTCTTGTTCTTTAAGATACCTGTCTCTTGCTGCCCAATCAACAATACCAGCAAAACTTTGAGCACACAAAGTAAACATGGCGAATCCTACAACCAAAATAATGAAACCCTTAGCGCTCATGACCCCTCCGAATAAATCGCTTCATCCTCTTTTTTCTATCCAGTGTTATTATATATTTGATACAAGGAGTGTCAATATAATTTACCTTAGTTTTCATAAAAAAGTAGTTTCATTGCTGAAAAGTTTGTTCTCTTTTCATCAAAGAATCAAGATACGTAAATTCTTGCGGCTCAAGATGATGATTACTTTTCTCAATTTTGAAAACTTGTAAGAAAGCCTTGATAATATCTTTGGGGTCCACATTAAGATTGGCCATAAAATCTTGATGAGATCGGTTTGCGCGATACAACGGCACCTTGGAAGGCAAGGTTAAATATTCCTTGGCCAGTGCGCAATCAAAATGATGCAAGAGGGTTCCGTGATGCAAAATAAAATTCTTCCCGCGCCTTTGCGCATTACCGGAAAACTTACGGTTATTCTCCGCAAGGGCTAGATCACAAGGAGGATAAAAGCGAGCTTGGATGTTTAAACCCTTAAGCGCTAAAATAACTTTTTCTAAAATAAACGCATAAGACGATGCAATAGAAGCCATCTCTGGATTCTTTGCTTTTGAAAGAACAAGCGTGAAATTAAGGCATCCTTTTCCCTGCACCACGACGCCCCCGGCGCTTGTCCTTCGGACAATAGAAATATGGTCTCGCTCCACATGATCAGCGACGATCTCTTGATCGGCTTTCGAAGTTTTTCCTAGAACAATAAAAGGTGTTTCACTTTCCCAAAAACGCAACACCTCTTCTCCCAGCCCTTCTTCAGCCCTCTGCCAAAGAACCTGATCAAATAAAATATTTTTTTCTGGAGAGGAAAAAGAAATAACACGAAGATCCATAAAGCTTATCGCTTGGCAAAGAAATTACAGTGAATTTCTTTGGCTGCCTTGACCTCGTCAGGACGCGTAATTGGTGTTGTTTGAGGGAAATGCTTAAAAACCTTTGGGTCTTTTTCAGCAAGCTGCGCCGCCTCGATCATGGCGTCAATAAACTGATCCATCGAC
>JBAYLJ010000215.1:0-2586 GCA_041664145.1 Candidatus Omnitrophota bacterium
CACCCGCCATGATCATTAAAACAGTTTTAACATCCGCCTTGTATCCGCAAAACGTTGGCACCGCTTTACTCTGAAAACTTTGCACGAGAAGAAACGCGCCTGCCACGAAAACAATCACGCCGAGCAGCGGCCCAAGGTTAAGTAAGGGCTTAAATTCCTGACCATAGGGAATATAGGCAATGCGCCAACCTTCCCTATCGCTTTTAAGCTTTCCTGAAGGTTTTTTTAAGTCTTGATTTTGCATCCAAGAATCTTTGATATCGTGACCTACAAGGCCTACATATGATAAAACACCTCAGACTTATTTCTCCGACACGCTTCGTGCTCGGAGTAATTTAGCCTATAACTTATGTCGGCCGAAGGCATCCATAAGTTGCGACTTTATTTATTATAACAAAATCTTTTGGCTTTCAAACTTGTTTTTCACCTGCCCCTTGACAAAGCAGTAATTTTTAGTATACTTGGTGTTCAAACAGTGAGGAAACATTATGGCAAGAATATGCGAAGTATGCGGAAAATCCGCAGTATCAGGTCGTAAGTATAAGAGACGCGGTATGGCTGTCCGAAAAGGCGGCGCCGGTCAAAAAATCGTTGGAAAAACATTCAGACGCTTTTCTCCCAATTTACAAAAGATCAATATCGTTGTCAAGGGAACTAGAAGAAAAGCATATGTCTGTGTTGAGTGCATTAAATCCGGCAAAGTCGCCAAGGCTTAAGCCAAAGATTTAATCAGTGTCAAGCGGCTTCACATCTTTTAGCTCAAGCTGAACCGCTGGTTCTTTATTCCAATCATCAATCGAAATCTTGTAGACAATATCAATGAGTTTGCCCTGCTCGATCAAGGGCTGATATTGTCCCATGCCAAAACCTACCGCGGAAAAAACATTTCCCTGTTTATCAGCCACCCAAAATTTTAAGGTGTCCCGGCTTAAGACAACCGCGGGACTTTTAACTGTCAAGCCCCTAGAACAAAAAAGAGGCTCAGGGTTTCCCTCGCCAAACGGCTCAAGCCGATTGACGATCTTGACAAGGCTTAAGTTCACATTGCTTAAAAAAATTTCACAATCCACGGAAAGACTTGGGACCAGATCTTCTTCTTTAATTGTTTCTCGCGCGATACGGTTTATTTCTTGCTTAAACGCTTCTAAATTCTCTTGCTTTATTGTTAACCCTGCCGCATGATCATGGCCTCCAAAATTTTCTAATAAATGCGCGCATTGCGACAGCGCCTCAAACAAATGAAATCCATCAATGGAACGCGCTGAGCCCACGGCAATGCCTTCTTCTATGGAAAGAACAATGGCGGGCCGATAAAACGTATCCATGATGCGCGAAGCCACGATTCCCACGACACCTCTGTGCCAGCCTTCAGCACTCAAAACAATGACACGATCAGTTTTGAAATTAACTTCCTGCTCAACCTTGGCTAAGGCCTCTTCAATGATCGCATTTTGTGTTGTCTGACGTTTACGATTGTGCGTTTCAAGGAGATCAGCGATAGCAGCGGCTTCTTTCTCGTTATCGCTTAAAAGAAGGCGCAGAGATTTTTCTGCAGAATCAATACGCCCCATGGCATTGATACGGGGGCCTAAAATATAACCCACATGACGCGGTGTTATTTTCTTTCCCTTAATGCGCGCCGCCTTGATCAAAGCCTGGAGCCCAAGATTTTTTGTTTTCTCGATGCACACAAGTCCTTCGCGAACAAAAATTCTATTCTCGCCATAAAGCGGAACAACATCCGCGATCGTACCCAAAGCAACCAGATCAAGATTTTCCCGATACGATGGACCTAACAGCGCTTGAGACAATTTAAACGCCAAGGCGACAGCGGCCAAGCTACCAAAAGGATAAAGACAATCTTTACGCTTGGGATCAATGACGGCAACCGCGTCAGGTATTTTGTCCGCCAAAGGCTCATGATGATCAACAACAATAACCTCGATGCCTTCTTTTCTTAAAGTTTCAACCTCCTCGATCGCGCTAATCCCGCAATCAACGCTCACAAGCAATGTCACACCCTTTTCCTTCGCCTCTTTGGCGATCGTATGATTAAGCCCATAGCCATCACGTAAACGATGCGGAATATGATTGATAACTTCAAGCCCAAATTTATTTAAAGCACATGTCAAAATCGCCGATGATGTTACGCCATCAACATCATAATCGCCAAAGATCATCACCTTTTCCCCTGCTTCGCGCGCACCTTTAAGCCGTGCGATGGCTTTATCCATATCTTTAAGCAAAAAAGGATCATGCAAAGACTTAAAATCTCCTTGAAGAAAATTACGCGCCTCATCAAGGGTGCGGACATTACGATTGATCAGTAACTGAGCTACAGCGGGATGAACACCTAGACCGTCAGAGAAGAGAACTTGGAGCTGTGGATGCGGGGTTTTGATGATCCACTTTTTTGCGATCATTACATTTTCTCGGGTACGCTAACGCCTAAGAGCGCAAGACCGTTAGCAAAAACTATTTTTGCTGCCATGACAAGCGCCAAGCGCTGGGAAGAAAGCTTGAGATCGTCACAAATAACTTTATGTTTGTCGTAAAATCGATGAAATGCTCCTGCAAGATCGATCA
>JBAYLJ010000216.1:0-2536 GCA_041664145.1 Candidatus Omnitrophota bacterium
AGGGAACGCTGCCATAGATCCAAAAAGAAAGACGATCATTTTTGGTGAAATTAAAATTAACATCTCCGGCTTGCGTCTGCGCCTCGATGGTTGTCCCGCCCCATTGATAGGAGGCCACAGCCTTCCAGGAGCGCGTGCCTGAATGAACAGGTTCACCAGGCCCGGAAAAACCTACCGTTGTTTGATAGCCAGGAGTGCCATAAACCGTTGATCCATTGGCAGGCTCAAAGTTTTGGTAAATAAACCCCGCAAAGGACAAAGTAGCCCAGCCAAAGAAAACAATAAGGAAGGAAAAAAAGATCTTCTTGATGCGTTTCATAATATAAAAATTGGTTTAACCTCGCAGATGGAATAAGTATATACGCTGAAATCCTATTCGTCAATGTCAAGAAAGCAAGAGGATCTAAGCCAAGGTTTTCTCATTTTTGCATTCTAAGGATCATCTTCAAAATGTCTTTGAATAGGCGCCTAAAGAACTTCTGAACATCTCGCGTGACCTCTTTAAGATCTTGAGGCATTTCTTCCTCCTGTCCCTGCACCCACAGATGCTCAAATTCTTTTGTATAGGAGGCAATGAGCTTTTTATCAGACAGGACAAGCAAGTTCTCGGCGTTATCTTCTTCCGCATTCTGCGTCCAATTAAAGCTTCCCGTGATGAGAACCTTTTGATCGATCACAGCAAATTTGTTATGCATAAGCCCAGGGCCTTGATAGATGCGCACCGCGACACCTTGGCTTTTCAAAAATCCTATTTGCGATGATTTTTGCCCTTTTTGCGTTTTATCACAAATGACCCTCGTCTTGACCCCTTTGTTCTTAACGCGAACGATCTCTTGGACAATATCGTCGCTCGTCAGAGAATACATCGCAATATTAAGTGTCTGACGGGCTTCTGCGATATGAGCGATCGCAGCCCTTGTGCATCCCCCTTGAGGCGAAAAAAAGACCTGCACGTTCTGGGCCCAGGCGATGGAGGATGCGAAGAAAAAGACTACCAGCACGCAGCTGATCTTTTTTCTCAGAGGATATAATTGTTTTAAAAAAGTCATTTTTTCCTTATGGAAATGTGATCCGATATTTTTTTAACATCTGCTCTGGATGATAAGACGCCTTGGCGATCTTGAGGGCCAGCTTCCCTAGATCCTGCTCAAGATTAAGATACGTGTATTGATGCGGCAACATCTTGGTAAAGTGATTGAACATGTACTGATACATCCCCTTAAATTTTCGCTTTCCTTTGGCAAAGTGCAGCGTAAACATTTTTTTATTAAACTCTTCGCCCATGATAAGCCCCGCAGGCTCTTGATCGACATAATAAATCCCCCCGCACAAGACAAGCTCGTCGTAGAGCTCAAAGGCTTCAAGGCAAGAGGCGTAATCTGTTTTTTCCTTTGATTCCGCCATATCCTCTTGCCAAGCGTCTAAGATATCACGCGCATCGCCCATGCGCTCCTTCGTTAATGGTTTTGCCTCAGGGCTATAGAGCGAGAGAAATTGATTGAGCAAATTCTTTTTCCCGTGCATCTTTTGCCCCTTAAACGAAGACATCTGCTCTGTGGTATAAATATAATCTGAATCCCCTTCGTCGAATGCCGCAGCGATACGCTTGCCGTCAAAGGCGCTCAACCATTCTTCATCAATAGGAAAAATAAAATCATAATCTTTTGAAAAGGCAAGCAAGGGCTCGAGGCTTTGCGTACGAAGATCGTGCGTTGGCATCACAAAGGAATGTCCATCATAAGCCTTGCCTGTTATCCACATTTCTTGATGGTCGCGCACAAGATGAAATTGATGCGTTTGACGAAAAAGATAAAGATTGGCAAAGCTATATTCGGATAAAAAGGTAGGGATACTTTTAAGGCGCTGGTGAAGGATGTCTTTATGATGAAAGGCTAATGGCTCAGAAGTCACGCGGCTTGCCTTCTTTAAAATTATTCAAGAAAGACGAACAATGATCTTTTCTCTTGCCAGTCCACCGGCCTTTTCGTTCCCGCAAGACCCTTGAGATATCTTTCTGTCGTGGCGTTACTCGCTCTTTAGCCATAGTCTACTTATCGCCTGCGCGTCTTTGCCAGCAATCGTAAAATTTCAAGATAAAGCCAAATGAGCGTCACCATCAGCCCAAAGGCACCGTACCATTCCATGTATTTAGGTGCATTAGCCTGCGCCCCTTTTTCAATAAAATCAAAATCTAAAACGAGATTAAGCGCCGCGATCACGACCACCACAACGCTAAAGCCAATGCCTAAAGGTGTACTTTCGTGGATCAGAGGAACTTGGATCTTAAAGAACCCTGACAGAATCATGCTCGCTAAATAATAAAGCGCGATCCCGCCCGTCGCCGCGATAACCCCTAAGCGAAAATTTTGCGTTACCTTGATGATCCTCGACTGATAAGCTAAAAGAAGAGCAAACAGCGTTCCAAAGGTCAAGCCCACAGCCTGGATCACGATCCCGGGATATAATTTCTCAAAAAAGAACGATATGCATCCGATGACCACGCCCTCGACAAGGGCATACAAAGGGGCTGTGACCG
>JBAYLJ010000217.1:0-2531 GCA_041664145.1 Candidatus Omnitrophota bacterium
AAAGATAAAACGATCGCCATTATTGGTTACGGTATTCAGGGCCGTGGACAGGCGCTTAATTTACGCGACAGCGGACTGAAAGTGATCGTCAGCGAGCTCGAGGGAACAGATAATTATAAAAAAGCCAAGGAAGATGGTTTTGAGCCCATGGATGTTAAGACGGCATCAAAGCAGGCTGATATTATCCAGGTCTTGACCCAAGATCACGTGCAGGCTGAAGTGTACAAAAAAGATATCAAAAAAAATCTAAAGCCTGGTAAATCGTTACTTTTTTCACACGGCTTTAATATTCATTTTGGTCAGATCAAACCACCAGCAGATATTGATGTTTTTATGATTGCTCCTAAAGGCCCAGGGGCTTTGGTGCGTAGTCAATATGTGGAAGGCAAAGGCGTCCCATGCCTCGTGGCGATTCAGCAAGATGCGAGTGGTAACGCTTTGAAGACCGCGCTCGCGTATGCCAAGGGAATCGGTGGCTCTCGTGCTGGAGTTATTGAAACAACATTTAAAGAAGAAACTGAAACGGATCTTTTTGGCGAGCAAGCTGTTCTTTGCGGTGGCGTGAGCGAGCTTGTCAAAGCAGGATTTGATACTCTTGTGGAAGCTGGTTATCAGCCGGAGATCGCTTATTTTGAGTGTTTACATGAGCTTAAACTGATCACAGACCTCATTTACTCAACTGGAATTCAGGGTATGCGCAAGCGTGTATCGGATACCGCTGAGTATGGAGATTTTTCAAGAGGTAAGCGCGTGATAAGCGATAAAACAAGAAAAGTTATGAAAAAGATGCTTACCGAAGTTCAATCAGGTAAGTTTGCAAAAGAATGGATCCGAGAAAATAAAAAAGGAAGACCCAATTTTAATGCTTGGCGTAAAGAAGCAGATGCGCATCTTATTGAAAAAGTAGGTGCACAGCTTCGTGATATGATGCCGTGGATGAAGTAACTCCGTCAGAAGGAATTTGGCGGGCTTCCTGAGGGAAGTCCAACGGTCGCTGTCGCGACCTTAGGATAAATTCGGCCGCCAATGAATCAATGGCGGCCTCATTGAAGGATAAAATGATGAGTGCCAATAATAAAGTCTTTATTTTTGATACCACCTTGCGCGATGGAGAACAAGCTCCCGGCGCGAGCATGAATGAAAAAGAAAAGCTCGATGTTGCTTTTGCCTTGGAACGCTTAGGCGTTGATATCATCGAGGCAGGATTTCCTGTGATCTCCAAAGGGGATTTTAACGCTGTTAAAAGTGTGGCCAAGCATATTAAAACCTCGACGGTTTGCGGTTTGGCGCGCTCTATTAAAGCGGATATTGATGCATGCGCAGATGCTGTGAAGTGTGCTAAAAGTTCACGCATTCATGTCTTCTTGGCAACATCAAAGATTCATCTTCAGTATAAGTTTAAACGCACGAAAGAAGAGATCTTGCAGATGGCTATTGATGCCGTTAAATACGCAAGAACAAAAAATAATGATGTTGAATTTTCACCCGAAGATGCCTCAAGAACCGATAAGGATTTTTTGTGTCGTGTTGTTGAAGCCGTGATCAAGGCAGGGGCTAAGACGGTCAATATCCCAGACACAGTTGGTTACGGGGTGCCTGACCAGTTTGGCCAGTTGATCGCGGATATTCAAAACCGTGTCCCCAATATTAACAAAGCGATTATTTCTGTGCATTGTCATAATGATCTAGGGATCGGTGTTGCCAATTCGTTGGCTGCTATTAAAAATGGTGCGCGTCAAGTTGAATGCACCGTTAACGGCATTGGCGAACGAGCCGGTAATGCCTCGATGGAAGAGATCGTCATGGCGCTAAAAACACGTGAAGATTACTATGGATGCAAGACAAATGTTAAGACGCAGGAAATCTGCCGCATCTCGCGGCTGGTAAGCAAATATTCCGGATTTGTTGTTGCCCCCAACAAGGCGATTGTAGGGGCTAATGCCTTTCGTCACGAGGCTGGCATTCATCAAGATGGTGTTTTGAAAGAGCGCACGACTTATGAAATTATGCGGCCTGAAGATGTCGGTTTTATGGAAACAGGCCTTGTCCTGGGAAAGCATTCTGGTCGTCATGCCTTTCGCGTGCGCTTGAAAGCCTTAGGCATTGATTTAAAAGAGGAAGAGCTGGATCGCGCCTTTACACGTTTTAAGGCAGTCGCAGATAAAAAGAAGCAGGTTTATGACGAAGATTTGGTTTCGATCGCCGAAGATGAAACAAAGTTTCTTCCTAATACTTGGCAGCTTGTGAGCCTTGCCGTGACAAGCGGTACAAAAATTGCGCCCAAAGCCACTGTGGCTATAAAATCTAAGGGTAAAGTTTTTGAAAAGAGTTCGTCAGGTGATGGCCCCGTGGATGCTTGCTATAAGGCCATTGAGCAAAGTGCTAAAGTGAAAGGTGAACTTTTAGATTATTCCATCCAATCTGTTACGCACGGAAAAGATGCGCTGGGTGAGGTTACCGTCAAGGTTCGTATCAAGGGTAAAAATTATATTGGTCATGGATCAAGCACGGATATTTTAGAAGCCTCTGCA
>JBAYLJ010000218.1:0-2523 GCA_041664145.1 Candidatus Omnitrophota bacterium
CATAACACCTTGAAACCACCGGAAGTGTTCAATCAAAATCCTTCCTAAATAGCTAACCGCGTTATTCATATTAAAAAGCCTTTATCGCGCTTTCACGCGTATCATAGAGTTCAAAAAATTGATCCAGCTTTACCATCATGAACACTTTTGTAATATGCGTATCCAAATTGCTGAGCTTAAAATGACCATTGATCTTCTGAATCCGATGAAGCATTTCAATTAAAGTCGCTAATCCAGATGTATCAATAAGGGTAACCAAAGAAAGATCAACAACAACTTTCTTTTCTTTATTCTTAATAATTCCATCAAAGGCCTTGCGAAGAATGGGAGAAGTATGGATATCGATCTCACCCTCAGGAAGGCACAAAAGGATTTCGTCTTGTTTTTCTATTTTTACCTGCATGGTCAGCACCTCTTTAGGGTTAAAAATTTTGTCATGGTCATTCTTCGCCCATCATCAAAAAAATCAACCTTGTCCATATTATTCTTGATCAGAAATAATCCACGACCATGAAGCTTGTGAATGTTCTCCTGAAGAGTAGGATCCTCAAGCTTGCGGAAATCAAAACCCTCACCTTGATTGACGACATCGATCTCAAGGGCATCTTCCTTGACGCGAAGAGAGATCTCCACAGGCAATTCAGGAGCAGAGTGATTGCCGTGGACAACGGCATTGGCCAGGGCTTCGTCAAGACAGAGTTTTATTTTGAACATATCTTCTTGCGTCAAGGCGAGAGCCTTAAGCTGATCAAGGAGTTGTGCAGTGCAGCCTGGGATAAAATTTATTTTAGAGGATAGTGTTTTTGAAATATTGATCATCATCAACGCGCCTTATGATTACTTATCTAGAAACCGTTTCTATTATACGATATTAGAGCAGAGATTCAAGAACCGATAACAAAAAGGGGTGGCGCCCTGTGCGCCACCCCTTTAAACAGCTCAGATCAAAATGACAACTTATTTTCTACCTGAAGAGGATTTCTTTTGAACCCTCGCCTTATGAGTATCTTTCTTTAATTTTTTCTTTTCTTCTTTAAGCTCTGCTTTATCTTGTTTTTTCTCTTGCACATTCTCTTGATGTGTACTTTTAAGCTGAGTCCTCAGCTGTTTCGCTGTTTCTTTGTCCCCAGACTTAACAGCCTCTTTCACCTGAGCTTTGATCTGAGATTCCTCTTGATGAGCAGCCTCTGCATTGACTTTAATTTCTCGCTTTTGAGCCTTGATTGCCTTTTGATCACTTTCAATTTCTGCGCGCATATCAACGACGGCATCGGTTGTCTCCTGAGCAACTACTTGCGAAGAAGATTCTTCCTGCGCCTGGACAGCAGCGCAAAAAAGAAAAACCAAAATAATAAATCCAACAAAAATTATTTCCTTCTTCATTTTCTTGCCCCTTTTCTTTGAACCGCCATCTTTGATCCTTTTTTTCTTAGGATTCCTTTTTCTTTCTTTTCTGTCACAGACTTTTTATCCTGAGGGCAATTCCCTGTCCAACAATAAAGACAAAGCTTTTCGCGTGGCAACCCGATCGCCTTCACCATGTCTTCAAGCCCTTGAAAACGCAACGTCGTGACCTCAATATCGCGAGCAATCCACTCAACCATTTCTTTATGTTTTTTTGTCGAAGGATCCAAATATTGTGAAATATCCTCAATATCCTTGCCTTCGATAGCCTTAATGGCCTTGCGCGCCGCAAGTTCATGGATACTGCGTGTTGAAAGACAAAATTTGCATGGAAACATCAAGGGCGGACAAGCAGGGCGAACATGAATTTCCTTGGCCCCGGCATCCCAAAGTTTTTTAACCGTATAATTCTTTAATTGCGTTCCGCGGACTATTGAATCTTCACAGATCACAATTCTTTGTCCCTTGATAATATCATTGACAGCCACAAGCTTCATCGTGGCCACAAGATCTCTTGTCTCCTGGCTCGGCGGCGTATAGCTACGTCCATAACCTGGCGTATATTTGACTAGAGGTCGTCGATAAGGCTTTTTGGATTCGATGGCATAACCAATGGCATGCGCGATACCAGAATCAGGAACGCCACAAACAAGATCGCTATCAATATCTTTGTCTTTTTTAGCCATGGCCTTGCCGCAACGCTCGCGAACCACTTCTACATTAAGCCCTTCGTAAGTTGACGCAGGAAATCCTGTGTAAATCCACAAAAAAGAACATATCTGCTTCTTTGCCAAGCCTGGTTTCTTTGTAACTAAGCCCTTAGGTGTGATCAAAATAATTTCACCAGGTTCAAGATTTTTCTTAACCTCAAAACCAAGATTAGCAAGTGAGGTGCTTTCGCTGGCAACCGCCCACTGATTTTCTTTTTCGCCAACGACCAGAGGCGTATATCCATGTCGATCTCGCGCGGCATAAACACCGTCGCGAGTAAGAAGCAAGAACGAACAAGATCCCTCAATCACATCAAACATCTTTTCGATGCCATCAATAAAATTGTCGCCCAAACTAATCAACTTTCCAATAAGCTCGGTAACATTAACGCCGCTAGGACTTACTTCG
>JBAYLJ010000219.1:0-2513 GCA_041664145.1 Candidatus Omnitrophota bacterium
CCATAAAATGATGTCACGCTCGACGGGACATAGGCATGAACAAGATCATTGGACCAGGCGACCACGGGGATAGCAAGCCCATTAAACAACACAGTACTTGTCCCTTGCGTGGCACCAAAATTCTTTCCCTGAACATAAAAATCTGTTGCTGTCAGCAAAACGCTTTCCGGCGTCACGCGTTTGACAAAAGGCGTTACGACAGGCGGCACAAGGTAGCGATCCATCAGATCAGTCAATGTGGCATTCGCCGCATGATAATCTCCTGTTGCATAGCGCTTAAATTTAGTGACAAGCGTTGCAAAAGAATCTCCACCCGGATCGCGAAACTTAGGAAGAGCCATGGCATAGTTAACATGATTGAAAAAGCCCCAGTTGGACGGCGTCGGATATGTTTTATGCGTCCACGATGCCCAGCTCCAATGCTGCTCATTAAATTTCTGCAAATAATATTCCCAAATAGCCTTTTGATCAAAACCATGAAATTCGCCGATCATCACCGGGACTTGATAAAGCGGCTGCTGGATTTGCGCCTCAGCAACTTTCTGGTCAATGAAAGCCATGTGAGCTTGAATGTCTTCATCAAAATTCCACAAATAATAATGGAACTGATAAGCCACATTGCTCCAGCTCATGTCCACAGGCTTGGGGAGCGTGGCCCAATCCCAAACCGCCTCCATGACGATCATATGATCCGGATCGATGATGCGAATGGCATCATAGAGCCGATCATACATGTTCCAAAGGTCTGTCGTGGTTGTTGCTCCCGTCGGCTCATTTAAAAGATCATATCCACACACCCATGGATTATCCTTATAATGCGTTGCAATAGCTTCCCACAAGTCTTCCGTGCGCTGTCGGTACATCTCTCCTGTCGGGCTATTCTCAAATAACTTATTAAAGTTCGCATGGCCTGTATGCGCTTCTATGCTTTGTGCACCAGGCGCGCCATGCAGATCAAGCAAGACATACATCCCTCTGTTGGCGCATTCATCGACGATATAATCGATCTTTCCAAAATCGATCTGTCCTTGATCATTCAAGACCCATGTACCGTCCTCGTTTTGCAATAGGCGATAAAAGATCGGCAGCCTTACCAAGGTAACGCCGAGCTCTTTGAGATAATCTAGATCAAAATTCTTAATATACGCCTCTTGATAAACTTTAAGAAGGTCTCGGCAGCCTGCTTCTCCAAAACGCTGCGTGAGGATATCGCGCATCGTCCAATCATCTTCCACAATAGGATTATCGCCATCGCCCAGCCCTGTAAAAAATCTTTCTGTCAAAAGATATCCGCCAAGATTGACCCCCTGCAAAACGATCTCGTTTCCTTGGCCATTCTCCTCTTTAACCATGGTCCCGACAGAATGCAAAAAGCCTTGCCCTAAAGCATAACGCTGCGGCGTGCTCCAATCGGTCACATCGGTAATGATGCTTCCTTTTTTATGCAAAGCCCGCACGCGATACCACGTCCCTTGCTGAGCCGTTAACGGCTGGAGAGGAAAATATCCATAATAAATTTGCGTCCATGGGCCATTTTTATTTGGCGCAGATTGTGCTTCATAAAAATTAGCTTGCGGAACCTTTGTCCACTCTAAAATTCCTTGAGACATCTTTTTGTACTTTATAACAATGCTAGGCGGAAGGTACCGCACAACATCGCTCCACGCAGAAACATAGGGTACGGGATTCGCGACAGTAACAGCGTCTTCCCATCGGACCCGATACCATAATTTTGTTACGCGCGAGACTTTTCGGCTAGGCTTAAGATAATAAGGAAAAGAGGTCGTTTGCTTTTTATCCCCAGGCATATTATCAGTATAAGCGGGTACCGGCATTGGCATTGGTTCAAAATCAAAAGGATGCGCGCCGCTGTACGCCACGACCCATGGGCCGTCAGGGCCAACACGGCTTTCTTCTAAAACATACTTCCCGGCTCCCGCGATAAGATTCCAGCTCACAATGCCGCCTGCCAGGCTTGCCTCGCTGATCTTGATCGTCGGCGCTGTTGCACGAATATCATCAACATAATATGTTCCGGGCCAGTACTGTTGAAATTGAATTTTATTAAGGTCAGAAAGGTTGAGGGTTGAGGGTAGATCGCTAAAAAGGATCGTCATGCGTGTCCACTGACCATAGCGCGCGGCATTCTTAGTCCAAACAGCCACCTTAGTCTGATCGGTAGAATGTTGACCATTGTCATAAAATTGGACGGAAAGATTAGCATCCATTTCGTTTTGCGGCAAACCAAAAACCCAAAACGTCAAACGATCATTTCGGTCAGGCTGCAGATCAACATGCCAAAAGCTCTGCTCTGGACTTGGCGTTGCAATAAATTTCTTTTCTTGAGATTGAATACCTGTCCCACCCCATTTTTGGGTCGTCACAAGCTTCCAAGAATGAAGCCCTTGATAAACAGGTTCTCCAGGAGCTGAGAAATCAACCGTATCTAAAGAATTCCATTTCCAACCGTACTCTGAAACCGTAGAACCATGACGCTCTTCAGGCTCAAAAGC
>JBAYLJ010000220.1:0-2503 GCA_041664145.1 Candidatus Omnitrophota bacterium
CCTCTCCGATCAAAACAGGATTATTCTTTGTACGTCTTGTTAAGATCTGAACAATACGTTCGATCTCAGCTTTTCGTCCAATCACGGGGTCAAGTTTTCCTTCTCTGGCAAGCTTATTTAAATTTCTTCCGTACGCATCAATAGCAGGTGTCTTACCTTTTTTGGCTTGCTCTTGCGTTCCAAAGCCAGGAATGCCAGATCCTAAAAGTTCCATGACTTCATTACGAACACGCTCAAGATCAACACCCATATTTAAAAAAACACGATAGGCCACGCCCTCGCCTTCACGAATAAGCCCAAGCAATAAATGCTCCGTGCCAATATAATTATGTCCTAAGGCCCTGGCCTCTTCTGCGGCAAGCTCAAGAGCTTTTTTGCTACGTGGAGTAAAAGGAATATCTCCCATTACCTGTGTTTGCGGCCCAGGCTGAACAATTTTCTCGATCTCAATACGGATCGATTCTAGATCAAGTCCGAGCTTTTGCAAGACAGCAGCGGCCACGCCCTCACCTTCATGGATAAGCCCAAGCAATAAATGCTCGGTGCCAATATAATCATGGTTAAACCTCTTGGCCTCCTCTTTAGCCAAGACAATCACTTTGCGTGCCCGTTCAGTAAATCGATTAAACATAAATCCTCCTCAATTGTTTCAATAATAACGTTATGATCCCAGTTTGCTGCGAATCAAGCTTGCCCTTTTGACATCCCTCTCAAGCGTATTAAGCTTTTTTCCTTCCAGCTTCTGTAAATGAGCAGGCTGGATCATAATAAAAAGCTCATTGATCGTTTGTTTCTCAATATCTTTGATAACGCCAACATCAATGCCAAGTCTTACCATCGAAAGAAGATCAACGGTTTCTTGGCTTGAAATAATATGCGCATTCCTTAAGATCCCATGTGAACGACAGATCTTGTCCTCAAGAATAGACCTATTTTGAAGTAACAGCGCCTGACGAGCTTGCTCCTCTTGCTCAACGATCTGCCGCACAAGGCCGTTCATGTTTTGCAACACGTCCTCTTCGCTATGTCCTAAAGAAACTTGATTGGAAATTTGAAAGAAATTGCCTGTCGCCTGTGTCCCCTCTCCATAAAATCCTCTCGATGTGAAACTAAGCTTGGCAATGGCCTCTAACACTTTATTGATTTGCTTTGTCATCACAAGAGCCGGTAGATGCAGCATCACAGATCCTCGGATCCCTGTCCCTGTATTGGTGGGACAAGCCGTTAGATATCCCCACGCAGCGTCATAAGCATAAGGGATCTTAGCGGACAAAAGATCGTCGATCATATTAATGATCTTCCATGTCTCGTTAAGATTAAACCCTGATTGCATAACCTGAAGACGCAAATGATCCTCTTCATTAATCATGATCGAAAGAATTTCTTCCCTAGAGATCAGGATCGCCCGCCCTTCGCTCGTCGCCGCATGATCATGGCTCATCAAATGCCGCTCAACAAGAAACTGCTGATCCACGGCGTCTAATTCATTAATTTTTGAAAACATCGCATCTTTAAAATATTCAGAAGAATCAAAAGCCGCTTTAGCAATTTTGACAATCTCTATAAGATCTTTCTTGCTTGCTCTGGCAGGAAACGGAATACGCTCAACATTGCGCGCTAAACGAACGCGTGAAGACATTACAATATGCGATTGCGGACCTGCCCCCTTAAGCCATTCTCCCGTATGATTGATCAAGTCATCAATAGTCATTACGCTTTATCCTTCTTTTCTAAAATACGGATTTTATCACGCAAAATAGCAGCTTGTTCAAAACGTTCAGATAAGACTGCTTGTTGCAACTTATTCTTTAATTCTTGCAAAGAATCTTCTTTGGCTTCTTGAACTTCTTGGGCTTCTTTTTTCGCTGCAGCGCTTGGAACGATAACTCGTCCAACAGGGTGCTTACCTAAGTGCTGACTTGACCCATGAATTTTCTTAAGCAAAGAAGAAAGATGTCCTCGAAAAGCGTTATAGCATTCGCTACAGCCTAGGCGCCCTGTTTTCCGAAAATCTTCATAGCCCAACCCGCAATTTGCGCACTGCAGCTTTATCTTATCTTCGGTCTTAATTTGCTTACCAAAGTCAGACAATCCCGCTAAAAGATCTGCCAACCCAAATTGTTGTTCCATCTGAACGCTGCGCTCACGTGCACAATCTTCACAGATATGCATCTCTGCCATTTTTCCATCAACAATTTCCGTTAAATGAACCGTGGCTTTTTTCTTCTTGCACACATCACAAATCATCATATCCCCCCTATGGTTAAATCAAGCCTAATATTTCACACCATCTTTTGACGTAATCGCATGAAAAGCTTTGAGGAGCTTTAATGTCATCGGCCCTGGTCGGCCACTTCCGATCACCCGGCTGTCCACCATGACAACAGGGATGATCTCCGCTGCGGTTCCGGTTAAAAAACATTCATCAGCAACAAAAATTTCATGCCGCGTCAATAGCTTTTCATATGTTGGTATTTTTTGCTTTCTGGCTAAGGCCATGACC